>NZ_JABXKI010000165.1 GCF_017115095.1 Nostoc sp. NMS4
ACGTACTTATTGCATGAAAATTTACCACCTTAAAACCCTTAGAGTCAACACCCTAGCTGGTATCTGATGCGTTATCAGGACGTTGCATTTGCAATGCAAGACAAACGGATTTCGGCTAAACGTCCGCCAATTAGCAAATTATCCCAATTAGAGCAACAGAATATATTTCCACTTTTGGAAAGTTTATCAAAGTGGATGCTGTTTTGCGACCCCCCAGAACACACACGTCTACGCACGCTATTTAATAAAGCATTCACTCCTCATATTATTGGCAGTATGGCACCCAGTATTCACTCTTTAGTAAACCAACTTATCGATAGTATTTATAAACGGGGTAACATAGATATTATTCATGATTTAGCTTACCCAATACCTGCAATCGTTATTGCACAAATGCTGGGTGCAAATTCCGAAGACTACGAACAGTTTAAGAAATGGTCATCAGATTTAGCTAAATTTTTTGGACTGTTCCGTATGGACACAGAAATTTTGACTAATGCTAAAAAAAGTATTCTGGAAATGAAACAATACTTCCACTTCATACTGGAAGAACGTCGTTGTCAACCCCAAGATGATCTCATAAGTAGCCTCATCTTTGCACAAGAGAAAGAAAATTCACTCTCAGACGAAGAAATTTTATCAAATTGTGTTTTCTTAACCTTTGCAGGCCATGAAACTACCACTAACTTAATTGCTAATGGCTTACTTGCTTTACTCGCAAATCCCAGTCAGATGCAAAAGTTAAAGAATGACCCTTCCTTAATCACAACTGCTGTGGAGGAGTTTTTGCGCTACGATAGCCCAGTACAACGGCAAGCCCGCATAGCACTTACCGATCTCGAAATCAATGGTCAACAAATTCGCCAAGGGCAGCGCCTATTTCTAGCGATTGGTGCTGCTAACCGTGACCCTGAGCAATTCTTCAATCCCGACAAATTAGATATTACACGTTCACAAAACCCACATTTAGCTTTTGGCAAAGGAACCCACTTTTGCCTCGGCGCATCCCTCGGCAGACTTGAGGCACAAATAGCTATAAATACCATTGTCCAACGCTTGCCTAATCTGCGGTTAGATACAGATCAGATTGAATGGTATGAAAACCCTTCCTTGAGGGGCATGAAATCAATGCCTGTTGCTTTCAATTTTTGAAATACTTCCCTTGAAGTGTAATAGATTTTTGTTTTAGGTAGACCCATAAAAATAGAACTAAGTCAATCACTCCCAAGTGATATCTGCATTCTCAAATAACGGCAATTGAATCACTTGGGTCTGTTTGGCATTATCCAGATTAGATAACGAAATCCCCAGCAACCTAATACTGCGATTCTCCAAGTCAATCGACTCAAACAGCGCTTTGGCTATCTCAAAAATTGTTTTTGAAGTATTACCATTTCTACCAAGCGGCGAGAACGACTATTCTCTCTTTAATTTGTGATTCGATATATTTGAGAAATTTCTCACTCCAATAGTACATTAGCACTAGAGCGAGTTTTGGGCTTTCATCTGCTTTTTCATTGAGAAAGTTTTTGTAGCAATAAAGTTACACTTGATTGAGTAGCATTTTGTCATCACGTTGCCAACGCACGGTATCAGAGGGAGCAAAGGCATGACTATTGGTGTTTGGGTTCTCGGAGATCAACTTTGGGCTGGGCAGTCAGCGCTAGAGAGTTGCCTACAACAACACCAACAGACTCCTGTGATTTTTATCGAATCTCTTGCCCATGCAGGGCAACTTCCTTATCACTTGCAAAAACTGGTATTGGTCTGGTCAGCCATGCGTCACTTTGCTGCCGAATTGCGATCGCTTGGCTTCCCAGTAACATACGCTCAAAGCCAAGACTTCAATACACCTTTACTCCAATGGATTGAGCAATACCAAATTACCGAACTGCGGGTGATGACTCCAACAGATCGCCCTTTTGCTACATTAATTCAAAAGTTAAACTTGACAATTCAAGTCACTTTTACACCAAATAACCGTTTTATCTGGAGTGATCAGGAGTTCATTGACTGGGCAAGTGGACGCAAACGCCTAATCATGGAGGACTTTTACCGCCAGGGACGAAAGCGGTTCAACATTCTTATGTCCGGCAACCAACCTGTTGGTGGTCGATGGAACTTTGACAAACAAAATCGCAAACCACCAAAAGGCAAACTGACCTTACCCGAAGCTTTATGGTTTGAACCAGACTCAATTACACAAGATGTAATTGACTTCATTAAGCAATCAGAGGCATTCCAGGACAATCAAAGTTACTGGCTCCTTGAACCCTTCGGCTGGGGTGTAACGCGACAGCAAGCACTACAAGTAATGAAGTTTTTTATCGAAACACGTTTGTCTTCATTCGGGCCATACCAGGACGCGATGGTGACTGGCGAACAGACAATGTGGCACGCGATGCTTTCGCCTTATCTCAACATTGGATTGCTTCATCCCTTGGAAGTTGTTCAGGCGGCAGAACTTGCATATTTAAACAATAGCAGCGACTGGGAGCTAAACAGCATTGAAGGCTTTATCCGTCAGGTGCTTGGCTGGCGAGAGTATATGCACGGTGTTTATGTTTACCTAGATGATGACTATTCAGAACGTAACTGGTTTAACCACACTCATCCACTGCCTGCTTTTTATTGGACTGGCGATACACAGATGAATTGTCTGCACCAAATTCTTACTCAGGTTAAACAAATAGGTTATGCTCATCATATTCAACGGTTGATGGTGTTGAACAACTTTGCAATGATAGCAGGTATCTCCCCCCAAGAACTTGAAGACTGGTTTCATGCTGCTTTTATTGATGGCTACGATTGGGTAATGCAAACCAATGTCATTGGCATGGGGCAGTTTGCTGATGGTGGAATGATTGCATCTAAGCCTTATGCTGCTTCTGCTAACTACATCAACAATATGAGCGACTATTGTAAAAATTGTGCTTATAACCATCGCCAGCGCAGTACGGATAATGCTTGTCCTTTCAACTTTTTTTATTGGGACTTTCTGGCTCGTCATTATGACTTGCTTAAAAACCAGCCACGCATGACTCAAATCTTGCGTAACTTAGAGCGAATCTCTTTTGATGAGCTTCAAATAATCCGTTCTAAGGCTTCAGATTGGCACACCACACAATCAGAAACCGTTAATTAATAGTGTAAAATAATATTCGCAATTATTCCAGGCTGGCAATCATAGGCTTTCGAGGGGTGGTTGTGGCAAGGGACAAGGAAGGCGATCGCATATACGCACTCATCACCGTTCATCCCGCAACCACTCCAACCCCATCCGCAACGCTGCCTCCGCCGTGTAAAAAATCTTTTGTTCCCCGAATATGCCACCTGTCCGGCTGATAATCCGAAACTGCCAGCAATGCCCTGGCGTGTAAAAAACCATTAGGACACTGCTGTTGACACAGAGTACGGTATCAACTTTAACTTGGGACATTTACTGTTGTTGTGGGTGGGTGTGATGATTTAATTGTCTGCAATTTCTCACCCAATCAAACCTAGATGGCGATGGAAAACTTCAACAGCATTCGCCACACCATCCTCATCCCTAATCTTCTGGCCTAACTCCTGGGCTTTACACCGCATGACCTCATCACCCAGTACTACTTCAATTGCTGCTGCTAAAGTTTTTTCTGACACCTTCTTGTACGGTATCGGCGCAGGGCTGACTCCCAACCGAGTTAGCTTTTCTCCCCAAACTGGCTGATCTGCAAAAAAAGGTACGGTAACTGATGGTGTCCCAGCACGTAACACTGCCGCAGTTGTACTAGCTCCTCCGTGATGTACTACTGCTGGCACTTGAGGAAATAACCAATCATGCGGAACTTCCTTGATCACAAACACTCGTAGCGAATCTTTTATATTCACCGTTCTTCCAACGTTACCCCAGCCTGATAATATAATCCCGCCTTGATGGGTTTTCTTTAAGGCTTCCACGATGTAATGTGTGAGATATTCTGGATTCGGCATCGTCATGCTCCCAAATCCAAAACACAAAGGCAATTGCTTTCGTCCCAGAAAATCCTCTAGTTCCAGAGGTGGCTCGTATTCGGAGGCTTGGTCAATAAACCAAAAACCAGTTACATACACCCATGCAGGCCAGTCACGGGGTCTTGGGATGACGTGCGAACTAAACCCGTACAATACAGGGATTCGTGATACATTTGCCGGAGTCTTCTGTCTGAAGCGTCTGCCGAAATATGGTAGAGGCGGCAATTTCAAAGTCTCTGTTCTGAAGTGATTGAGCAATTTTCGATATCTTTGCCAGTGCAAAAACTCTACTAGTAAGTAGCTGCCATAGTTGATCGCTTTCTTTAGCGGGTTTTTAGTTATTTGAGCAAATCTCAAAAACCCAAACATCCCTGTAGGACTCAACGGCAAAACTGATGCAAAAAAGCAGGGTACGCCTAATTTCTCTGCGATGTGATATCCAAAGGTAGCTAACGGCGTGTAGATAATTACCTCACTTCCCTGACACGCACTCCAAGCTGATTCCAACTGTTGAAGTAAAAGCTTATCTCCTTCTTCTTTTTTCAACTTTTCTCCCGCTATCAATCGCTGCCCTTGTTTCGATTGCAAAAACTCTTCCATATTGCCAGCGATCGCCGCAAACTTTAAATCGAACTTCCTCACAAATAACTCAAAGTTCTCATGGGTTGCTACGGTTACTTCATGTCCAGCACGTTTCAAGCCAATAGCCAAAGCGCAGTATGGTTGCAAGTCTCCCCTTGAACCTACTGTTAGGATCGTAATCTTCAGTTTCCGGCTTGGTGCTATAGGTAGACTTTGGCTCAAATGCTTTTTCCTGCTGAAAACGTAATGATTCAAAAATTGTACTAATTTCCTGTGCCTCTGGGCGATAAACCAATACAGTTTAGATCAGCCCGTTTTTTCGTAACTGGTCAAAACAATTCACGCATGACCAATTTCATGAAATGGTCAAAGGAATCCCATTATCTTTGGGTTTTAAATTGAGAATAAACGGAACAGCTTTCAATACCCAATCGGACACAGGTGTATAATTAGCAGCTTCTTCTCCAAAGCTAATAGAAAGCATATCTGTATGAATAATCCCCGGATTGAGGGGTATAGCTGCCATACCAGTTGGCAATTCTTGTGCCAAAGAACGAGTTAATCCTTCTATTGCCCACTTGGAAGCACAATATGGTGCAACTTGGGGTGAAGTCGAACGTCCCCAGCCAGAACTAAAGTTAACAATAATACCCCGTTTCTTTTTCACCATTGCTGGTACGAAATGGCGAATTATATTCGCTACTCCTTTGATATTGATATCTATCAGATCAGAAAATTCTTCAGATGGTATTTCCCACAAAGGTGCTGGATAATTGGTAATTGCCGCATTATTTATCACTATATCTGGCGGTGAATATTTTTGAAGTACGTCTTGGGCCCATTTTTTTACAAGCGGTTCATTTGCCACATCTACAGATGTGAAATCGTTGATAGCACTAAATTTCTGGCGTATTTTATCAATAGCATCTGATGAACGGGCGCAACCAATAACAGTATGTCCCTGTTGAATAAAACCCTCAGCCATTGCATAACCTAGACCTTTACTTATGCCTGTAATTAAGATGAGCTTATTCATATTTTTCTGTTATTATTAGATTTCAGTTTTTTTCCGGTCGGTTTCGTGGAGGTATGGTTCGTCCATCATAAAACTGAATAACCAATTTACTAAGTCCCATCCATGCTAGTGCAAAGATTAAGGGAGCTAGAGTTTCAATCACAACTACTACAACTGATGTTGTCTGAAAAAATAAAAAAAGCATTGGAATCCAAGCCAAAGTAAATACTGTTGCAACTCCACTCCCAAATCTCAATCGCTCAATAATAGAAAGCGCCGAGCTACAACTGGCACATTTTTCTGTATGAGAATGATATCTCTCCAGCAGCACGGACTTTGCCAATGGAGGAGAAAAAGTCTCTTTGCCAAACGGTTCAGCGTTATATTGGTTTACCCACTGACGCAACTCAAATACAAAACTATCTGCTTTGGTTGGAAGGTAAAAGGCTTTAGTAAAGTTCGCGCTACCTCCTTTAGCTTCAAGATACCTTTCTTGATAGTGGAGAAAAATTTGATCGTCTTCTAAAACACCATTTTGTCCAATGTGGTAATACCAACGCGGTCTGAGCTTAATAAACCAACCTGGAAGTTTATCAGGAAACTTAAAAGGAAAACGTGCAAATACACGACATTCTCCTTTACGTATGGGTGTAGCATAAACAACGGTTAGAATTCTGCCGCGCTGGGAGTTGATGTCATGCCACATTAAACTTGGAGCGACGAAGGTTGTAGATAACTCTCCTGATTGCCCTGGTTTCAAACCTTGTTTCCAAATCCCTTTGAATCCATGTTTTCCAGATTCAATCACTTCAAGCTCCAAAGGTGCCGCATTTGCCCTATTTCCTACCGTTTTATGGTGTGTAAAGGATATGTGGCTAGGATCTAGTATATTTTCTAGCAGTGTTAATGCATCATAAGGTACATCTCTAAATGTATTAATTACAACCCATCCTTCTGGAGATTCTTCTAATGGTTCAATTATTGGAACTTCGGTTTTGGCAGCATTTTCATATTCACCAACGTATACAAATAGCAGCCCTTGTTTTTCAATAGTTGGCAATGATACCACACAAGCTCGTTTTGATGTCTCTGCTGTTCCACCTTCGACCTGTTGAGGAATCCTTTGACAATTTCCATCGCCAGAAAAAGCCCAACCGTGATAGGGACATTCCAACAGCCCATCGTCACTAATCCTGCCTTCGGACAACGGTGCTAAACGATGAGGACACTGGTCTTCAAAGCTTCTCCAAGATTGGGCAAGTTTATCCCACCAAATTACAATATCTCTTCCCAACACTGTAAAAGGGGTTGGTTTTGATTTGTCTAAGTCCTCTAGGTAATGGATGGGATACCATGCCTCTTTACAATCAAAACTATTTGGATCGCTGCCGCCCCCAGGCTGTTTTGAGTGAAAACTATCTCTGACGTTCACTTCTTTCTCAAGCATTTTTGATGTTTATTAACTTTTATTGCCCACTCTCAGATTTATTTTAGCTAGTATGAACATTGGCTGTATGGCGATCGCATTTCCATTCTTGATTTTATGAATAGCCACTAAGACGGCAGATAATATGCTATTGGTAAACACTGACCGAACAATTCACAATTCGCAGTGACGCTCCTTCTCTGCGAGACGCTACGCGAACGTCGCTAAGGCTGCGCTAACGCAATTGTAGACGTAATTGAAAATTGATTAATTGAGGTTACAGAGCAACTAAATTTATTGATGGCGTATAAATTTAAACACTGCATTTGGCTTTCACTGCCATTACAGCACTTCCGGCAGCTATGATAGTCCAGGGGCAAGAGGAAAACTGTATTGCATAATAGCCGGAAGCGCTGTATCCGCCGATATCAATATGGAATTAAACATCATAACTATAGTTAATCAGATAGCCAAAGCTTCGATCTGCTACTTATTAGAGTTTTTGTGCTTCGTAGAGTCAACTAACCTATATGATTGGTCAGGTTCACTCGTCGGAGGAAACGGATGCCCACTAATTGATGTTACCTCTAGCCCTGTGCCTTTTCCATTAGAATTGATTACTTCGTACTGTCCGCTAACGGGAGTGCGTTCGCCTGGACTATGCAATGAAGATTGAGGCTCCTCTGATTGGCTTAACCCTGTAGTACCAGCAGTATAAATTAGATAAAACTGCCTCGTAATTTCAAAACCTGGAACATAACCACCGTGGAACGGTATTTCTAATAGTTGACTGAGCGCCCCTTTAATTTCTGAGATTGGTTTAAGCAGTTTTTCGTTGTCCTGGCTCCATCTAATAATTTGTGCATCTAGCAATTCTTGAAACTCAAGAGCGTGTAACGTCGCCTCCGAAGAGGCAGTTTGGCTATCTATAACAATCGATAACTTGAGAGTGAACAAAAGTTTCGTTTGTATTTGTGAAGAATCATCATTAGAGGTAACTTGCGTACAATACTCATCTACATGAAAACCAAACTGAGCCTTAAAATGGGAAAATCTCTGTGTTTGAAGTTGTTCGCTAAGATATGGTATCAATCCACTATCGGGATCTAATAGGATTTGACGGACGATTGGTATTTGTATCATAAATACTCTACAAGTTTTAAATTAAACGTTTTCTTGATTAACAATTTCACCAGTTTCAGCACTTTAAGGCATCCATCAAACTGACGAGACTTAGCTCAATCGCTCTACCGATTTACTTAAAACATCTTTGGTGCTGCTTTTTTGCCAGATAATTGCTAAATTCCTAAGTAAGGGACTCGTATTTTCCATAAATTTGCTGTAGAGTGTTAATTCCGTACTTTTTATTAACACCCGAATTTCTACAAATCTACTGTGTCATTCAAATTTTAAGCCAATGCCTTCGAGGGAACAGCCAATGAAAACTTCTAATGATACAGATGCAAAAAAAATCATCAAAAAATCCGACAAGCTTACCCTGAGACAGATGAAGTTAATCGAGGAGGCAGAAGACCAACTTCTTGAAGCTAATACTGACAATTCTACTGCCCCTGTAGTTGAGGTTGAGGAGAAACCAGTAGCAATTTCAGAGCCTAGAGTTCCTGACTATGTTCCATTCCTTGACAATCCTCCAGTACAATCGGTGGGAAATTCCGGCTGGCAAGTGTCTGATGTCTGGCGAGATATTCGGGTAGATGATTTTTGTAATTAAAGCAGACAAATTGTATTCCCAGACGGTTCTGCATCAAGGCGGTTGCAGTTATCCACGCAGTATTGCCGCCTGAGCAACTTTTGTAAACTATCTTTGCACTCAGTCAAAGCTATAGTTAATTGTGCCTATAATAAGTTACGGCTAATTATAACTAGAAGTTAGCACTTCACCTGTATATTGCTTGACTTACGCATTACAAGCGATACCAGGGATAACCAAAATTCATCGGCAGCGCAATAGTTTCTATTCTCGTTGCCAATATGCTCAGTCAGCGATCGCATGTTGGAAAAGTAGTGAGCAGAGGGGCAGAGGGGCAGAGGGGCAGAGGGGCAGAGGAGATGGAGAAAGAACCGATTAAAAGTCATAAAGACTTGAAAGTTTATCAAATGGCTTTCGATGCCGCCATGAAAATCTTTGAACTCTCCAAAAAGTTTCCTGTTGAGGAGCGTTATTCATTAACCGATCAGATTCGCCGCTCGTCCCGTTCTGTGTGTGCAAATATGGCAGAGGCTTGGCGAAAACGTCGTTATGAGGCAGCAAATGTCAGCGAAACTGAATGATTGCGAGTCCGAAGCTGCTGAAACTCAGACTTGGATTGAGTTCGCTGTTAAATGTAACTATCTCTCTGTCGAATCAGGTAGAGAACTATATGGAACTTACAACCAAATTTTAGGTGGTCTAGTAAATATGATTGCCAACCCAACACCTTGGTTAATGAAACGTTAGGATTCTTTCTCCTCTGCCCCTCTGCTCCCCTGCTTGTGACTTACACCATAAGCTGTCCGTTTTTGAAACCATAAGTTGTCCGCAGTAGAAGTCCAAAAGCGGATTATTACGTTTAGTAGCCGAACAGTAAAAGTAGTGTTTTGAAATGATAAAGTGACCGAAAGTTCATTATTCAAGCATAAACAGTCCGAAAGTTACAGATTTCTGTATGCTCAGTGACCAAGAATTTGAACAATGGTGTCATCGGCTCGGTTTACCAGAGACGACAAAAGAATTTGTACAGCAAATCCGTTGTTCGGAGCCTGTAAGGAAAGTAGGTGGCGGGGCGAAAAATGTTTGTGGTAGCTACCCAAGCCACAAAATGGGAAAAACGATTCAGTTTGAGTCCCACAAAGTAGAATTGCCTGCGATCGTAGAGTACGAAAACGACGAAGATGTTCTGGAGTACTATGATCAACCAGTTCGTCTAAGCATATCATTTGAGTCGAAAAGCGGGCGTAGGGTGGTGACGAGTCATATTCCTGATTTCTTAGTGATTCGGCATAACTGTGCAGGGTTTGAAGAATGGAAAACTAGCGAACGTCTCAAAACACTCACTCACAAACAACCCACAAGGTATCAACAAAACGAAAATGGTAAATGGCAGGCTCCACCGGTAGAAACTAAAGTTCAATCATTGGGGCTTTACTATCACCTTCGTACAGATCAGGAAATAAACTGGATTGCTTACCGAAACCATCAGTTTCTCAGAGTTTACTTGAGCCAAGAGAATATAGTTAATCCAGAAGCAAGGACAAAAATTATTGAATCTGTTACAGCTAATCCGGGGATGACCCTGAAACAATTACTCTCATCAACAAGTACCAGTTGGGTAGATGATATTTATGCCTTGATTGCAACAAAGCAGTTATATGTAGATTTGAAAGGCATAGAGTTGAGTGAACCAGAAAAAGTTCATCTGTTTAGTAGCCAGCAGGTAGCAGAAGCTTATAACTTAATCATGTCTAAAAAGGCTGCTGCCACCCTTGATAAGGGGCAACAGATTGATGTGGCGGTTGGTGCAACAGTGTTCTGGGATGGAAAAAGTTTATCTGTAATTCAGATTGGAGAGAAAAAAATTGTTTTGCAAGGTGAAAATCATCTAATTGGGTTAAGCCATACAGACTTTGAAACACTAATTTCACAAAAAGAAATTACTGGCATTGAAGCTCAAGGAGTAAAATCAACTCAAATTTGGGAACAGCTAAAATGCGCTAGCCCAGAAGACTTAGCCGTAGCTAACTACCGCCAGAAAATCATTGAACCATATCTGCATAAAGATCCGCCAACCAATAGTCCTGTGTCTGAGCGAACAATTCGCAGATGGAAAGCAAAATATCATTCCGCAGAGGAAACCTATGGTTGGGGTTACATTGGTTTGTTGCCAAATCGTAAAGACAAAGGAAACCGTGTTGAGCGATTTTCAGATCAAACTTGGGAGTTCATCGATAAAATTATTGAGCAGCATTACGAGAATTTTAAACAGAGAAATAAACTGACAACTTACGGTATTCTGGCAAGAGAGTGGGAAAAAGCGGGAAAAACAGACCCTTGCCCCAGCCGTACTACGTTTTACAAGCGCATCAACAGTAGAGCAGATCATAGACAAACTCGTAAGAGGCAAGGCAATCGGGCAGCTTACCAAAAAAGCTCGTTTTATCATGAATTAACGTTCTCGACACCTTGCCACGGAAGTCGTCCCTTTGAAATTTGTCACATTGACCATACCGAGTTAGATATTGAGTTAGTTTGCCAAAGGACAGGATGTTGTTTGGGTAGACCTTGGGCAACCGTTTTGATTGATGCTTTCTCCCGGCGTATTTTAGCTATCTATTTAACTTTTGACCCGCCGTCCTATCGCTCCTGCATGATGGTGTTACGAATTTGCGTGCAGAGACTAGGACGGTTACCAGAAACTTTGGTAGTAGATAACGGTGTAGAATTTGGCAGTATTTACTTTGAAACTCTTTTAGCAGCATTTGGTTGTATAAAGAAACAACGCCCTGTTGCTAGTCCTAGATTTGGTTCAATAATTGAACGTTTTTTTGGCACCAGTCATACTGAATTCTTCTACAACCTGAAAGGAAACACCCAAATTACAAAGCAAATTCGCTTAGTGAATAAGACGAATAATCCAAAAGCACAAGCTGTATGGACGTTACCGGAAATATATGAGTATTTTTGTGAATATATTTATGTCATTTATGACCAGAGAGAACATCCTGCACTAGGACAATCACCATGTGTTGCATTTGAAAAGGGGCTAACTCAAAGTGGAATGCGCTTTGGTCAAAGAATTGTTAATGATGAAAATTTTCAGATTTTTACTTTGCCATCAACTCCAAAAGGAAGTGCCAAAGTTGTACCAAAGCTTGGGGTAAAAGTTAATCATATTTACTACTGGTCAATAGATGATTCTTTTCTCCATCCTGAAGTTGAAGGAACCCAAGTACCTATTAGATATGATCCCTGGGATGTGGGTACGGCTTATGCCTATGTCAAAAATGCTTGGGTGCGTTGTATTTCACAACATTATTCATCGTTACAAGGACATTCCCAACGAGAAATTCGGCTTGCTAGCATTGAAATACGTCAGCAGAAAAAGCAGTACAACCAGAAAGTCACAATTAAGGCTAAGGACTTAGCACAGTATCTAGAATCAGCCGAAGCTCAAGAGACTTTACAAATACAACGATTACGAGATTTTGCAGCAACTGGAGTTCGTCAAATTGTGTCTTCTAAAATAGTGAAACAAGCACAATCTGTTGTTAAAGAAGATTTAGCCGACATTAAAAATAATATTACAGAAGAACTAAGACTGCCAAATAAATTAGAGGCTCAAGAAATTAATCCCAGGCGAATCCAACCGTACTCTCAACAGGAGCTGTGGTAATGAATTTCCAACGTCCATTTCCACAAGAATTGCTAACAAAATCCTCAACAGAGCGGTTGGACTATTTTCATAACATTACAGTTGGGCATTTACGTTTAAGGCAAGCTTTAGATGCTTTATTAATCAATCTTCAACAACAAACAGATATTTGTGTTCTGTTTGTTGTTGGACCGGCAGGTGTGGGCAAAACGACTTTAAGGCTGCGAGCCGAAAAACTGTTATTGGAAGAGGCATTAACATCCATGAGTCACAATACCTGCCAAATTCCAGTTGCAGGAATAGAAGCAATTCCAGCAGAAGGTGGAAAGTTTAATTACAAGGATTACTACTTAAGGGTTTTAGAATCTTTGGAACAGCTTTCAGTAACTTTAAGCACTACGAACAGTAAACCTAATTTCCAAAATCATGCAATTGCTTCTACCACATACTTTGCTTCCAAAAGTTCTGATATTGTACGTCGTGCTTTAGAACAAGCTATGCGGCATCATCAACTGACAGCATTAATGGTAGACGAAGCTCAACACCTAGTAATGCTAGCTGGTGGGAAGCAAATGTTACACCAGATGAACTGGATAAAATCTATTGCCAATATTACTGGTACTGTACATATTTTATTTGGTACTTATGATTTGCTGAACTGTTGCCGTCTTAGTGGTCAAGTCAGCCGACGCAGTGAGGACATTCATTTACCTCGTTATTGTTCAGATAGCAAAGAAGATGTAACTGAATTTATTCGGATACTTCAAACATTCCAAACGCATTTACCATTAATTGAAGAACCATCTCTGGTAGAAAAGTACGAGTATATTTTGGATTATTCGTTGGGTTGTATTGGTATCCTCAAAACTTGGTTAACAAGAGCTTTACGAACTGCGTTGGCAGACAATGCCCTGACCTTAAGTTGGAAGCATATTCAACATAACGAGTACTCTTCTTCACGACGTGAACAAATTCAACAAGAGGCAAAAGCTGGAGAACAGCGTTGGCGTAACGAGGTAGGAAATCAAATACAAACTCAAATCGAAACTTTAGCACCTGAAGATTTAAGCCAGCCACCTGTGAAAAGGGGCCGTGTCGGAAAGCGTCTTGCTAAAAGAGATACTGTAGGCATTAATCTAGATGTTAGTTAATCATTATACTAATTACGAGTTGTGGAACTTAGAAAAACCAGTTATTCCACAACGTAGTCGGTTGTTCCCTTTAGAACCTATTGGCATTGGTACAATCTACGTAGAAAGCTTGAGCGGGTATGTAGCTCGTCTTGCTGAACATCATTCTACTACTACCGAACAATTAATTTTGTCTCAGATTCTTCCCTTGATGGGGCAAAAAATGTCTCAGACAAGTCCCATAGACATCATTAATAATTTTTTTGGAATTCACCACTCTTTAGCAGCTGCAAATGAAATCAGAGGTATTTTTGCTAAAACTCTAATTCAGGTTCTTGAAGAGTTAACTTTACGTCGAGATTTAGCTAATTTGTCACCTCTAAAGTGGGCAAGTTTGACCTTTGAGTTTAGTTTTCTGCGCTTGTACCAAGCTTGGTGTCCATTGTGTTACACCAGTTGGCGTACCCAGAATCGAATCATCTACAATCCACTGCTGTGGTTAGTCAACACAATCAAATTTTGCCCCCACCACGAACATCAAACTCTGATTGAGCAGTGTCCTCACTGTGACAAGCAATTTCCACCATTGACTAGGTGTTCTCGCCCAGGATATTGCTCAAGCTGTCATTTATGGTTAGGTGGTTTTAGAATCAACCAAAACCTTGATGAACAGGTAGTGGCAGAAAACTCAGAAAATTCATGGCGGCATCTGTTGATAGGAGATGTTTCCTCTCATCGCAGAGACAGACTGACTTGGCAGTTTATGTGGTTCGATGATGTCGAGGATCTGGTTGCTAAAGAACCGTCACAATTTTTGCCGCCTACAAACTTTGGATAATTTGTGACTTAAAGGTACGTATTGCCGCACTAAAGGCTGAAAGCATTATTATTTCGATTAATTCTAAATTATTGGTCGAATCTCATTAAAGAATAAGTTTGCCGCGAGTTTCACGCTAAATGTAGGCAATGTGAGCATTTTTGTGCTTTGCGATGGCGTAACCGCCTTTTTCGGTGGCGATCGCACTCTTGCAAAACGGGCATTTGACCACAAAAGCAGTCAGGCTCTAGGTTCGGCAAGCTTATCCTTTAATTTTCGGCAATATGTACCTTTAAGTCACATAATTTTCAACCATAAGCTGTCCGTAACGGACAACTTATGGTGTAAGTCACACTGCTCCCCTGCCTCTTTGCTGGGGAAAGTAGTTTTTATCGTATTTTTAGTCGGATAAAAGATAAGGGTATCTTATTTTGTATCCGCGATCAGGTATTATGGTTGAAGTCGGAAGTCGGAAGTCGGAAGTCGGAAGTAAGAATAAAGAAAGATAAAGTACATCGGGTATAAGTATGGATAAAGACATTAGTATTACTGACAGGACTAAAGCGTTTGCGATCAGAATCATTAAGGCTTGTAGCTTTCTTGATGAAAAAGCGGGCGTTTGCCGCACATTATCAAAGCAACTGTTACGTTCTGGTACGAGCATTGGTGCTAACGTGCATGAATCTCGTTCGGCTCAGTCTGATAAAGATTTTTTGCATAAAATGGAAATTGCTTTGAAAGAAGCACGCGAAACTGAATACTGGTTAGAGATTTTAATTGAATCAGAAGTCGTTGAGAAATCTAAATTTGAGTCATTACTTAAAGAAGCAGATGAGATAGTGAAGATACTTGTAGCCTCTACGCGCAAAATTAAGAATAGATTAAATGAGAATAAATTTTCAAAGTTGGATGCCACAGAGCGCAACTAAACCTTAGTTATTTAACTCAAAAGCCAGTTCCTCATCACTATTTTCTACTTCCGACTTCCGACTTCCGACCTCCGACTTCAATTGAGTTGCTTCTACTCGCAAAATTAAAGAGAGATTAAATGGCAATAAACTTCGCAGTAAAAAGATAGTGGTTGCAAGAGATAAGGACTCAGAATTTACAAGTACTATGAACTCGAAAGCGATACCCCCTAGCTAGGTTACACATTCTTACTTCCGACTTCCGACTTCCGACTTCCGACTTCTGAAGACTTTTGAAGACTTTTGAAGAAAAGAATGAACTATAACGCAGATTCGTTGCCTCCGATTAAACTCATTCCTCTGAACGCTGAAACAGCATTGCTGACTGGGCGCACGGCTAGTACAAGACCACCAACCGATATTCGGTGGGTAAAAGTACTGGAATTTTTACGCAGCAACAATCTCGCACCCAACAGCCGCAAGCTTTACGAACGCGAACTGAAGCGGTTTTTGGCGTGGAGTGAGCTGCACTATCATGAGCTACGCCCACGTCACCTTGCACTATATAAAGAGTACCTGCGGGATGAACTGCGGACTGACGCAGGTAATCCCCTTTCAAAAAGCAGCATCAATGCCTCAATTGCGGCACTCAAAAGCTTTTTCAAATGGATGTGTTACACGTATCCTGAAATTATTACTGCTAATCCGACACTGGGGATCAAGCTGGAAAAAGTGCCCCTGCCACCAGCCCAGAGTTTAACCCCAGAAGAGATGGAACAGGTTTGGTCAGCGTTGGAATTGCTGGGAGAAACAAAGCAACGGGATACAGCACTGCTTCACATTCTCAGTCATGGACTCCGGGCTGGGGAAGTTGTGCAGCTAAATGTTGGGTCATTTGATGGCAAGCTGCTGTTTTTACCGGACACCAAAACCAATGAACCACGCTTAGTGCCACTGCGAAAAGAAAGCCGAGAAGTCGTGGCAGATTATTTACAATTGCGCTCACAGCAAGGAGAGGTGTTGTCCAGCCTTAGCCCATTGATGATTTCACACCATGCTTCATACAAGGGTGAACGCTTGAGTTATCACGGCATTTACTTCGCTGTGGAAAAAATCGGTGAAATAGCTCACATTGAGGATTTACATCCTCACTCCTTTCGTCACACCTACGCTACTGATTTATTGCTATTGGGAGTTGACCCCAGCCATGCGCGTAAGCTAACGGGACATCAAAGTGAGAAAGCGTTTCGGCGCTATACTTTACGGAGTGAACAAGAGGCGGCGATCGCTGCTTACTATCGTGCGATTGGCGAAGAAGCGGAGTAAGGTATGCCCAAGCCACTTGATCCCAAATGTCAGTTATGCGCCAAGTTACCAACTGCCCAAGCTAAAGTTTTACATGGAACAGCAGGGGATGGATGTTGGAATCCTCTTGTATGCCACAATCGCCGCTCATTCTATCGCCACCGCTCCCAGAATAATTCAGCAGAAATTGATGCGATCGCAGTCGAACCACCAGCAACATATTTTGCAGTGCTGTATTTGTATAAAGAACCAGGGGATAAACCATTACACGCTATGTCGGCAGAACTCTGGCTGGGGCAAAAACCTGTTTGTCGCCTGGAACCAATTCACTGCTTTGGACTAACGGCTGGCAAGATCCGCGCCTATACAGATCAGGTGTTGCAGGCTTTTGCAAAACAATACAGTGTTTCACTGTATCAATATAAGGATATGTTTGAGATTGCCTCAAGCTACTGCCCAGTACGACCCTGCCCGTTACATCCAGAATCCTAGAGATGACCACATACCGCCAATTAACAATTTGGGATGTGCTTGATGAGTTGTCCGAATCTCCAGCGACATCAACACTAGCACCAATGTGGGAATGTTTAGATGCCGAGCTAGAAAAACTACCCTTAGAGGCACAGTTATTAACCGCAGCGCTTGCCTTCACTCAAATTGCGGATATTCTCAAGTCTCGTGCCGAAGTGCTGTTGCAAGATACCCGCGATCGCAATAGTCTTTTGGGGCCTGTTGTTAGCACCGATCTCTTTGCTGGTCTAGTGCGGACAACAATGCACCTAGATTTAGATGATTTGATTGAACCGCAAACACCACAAACCTTTAAACCACATGGTCCACACCAATTTTCATCTCCTAACCAGGAGGGTGATTCTGTAGCAGCACCTGTTGAAAAAGCAAATGTTTTGGCAATGCTTGATGAGGTGACAACTTTAGAAGATGTCCGCAATTTGGCATCAGATGAGGATGTGGAAAAATGGCAGAGTGCGATCGCTAACTACCTGATAAATGTCAAAGATGAGATTTCTTTAGTTAAACTGCAACGTGTGTTGCAAATGCCGATGGTAGAAGTCTGGTTGGGATTATTGCTGGGTGGGTTTACACTAGAACAGCGTGGTGATTTTTATCATAACCATAATGTCTGGGTGAAAAGCTCTCTAACTTCGGACATCTTCAACGGCATTGTACAGCATTTATAAGTCGGAAGTCGGAGGTAATTCACTTCCCAATACTACTCGGTTAAAAATTGGGTTTGAGCAAAAGGAGTAGAAGTCCCAATCTATAAGGTTTTTTTCCCTTTACCATGAGTCCCTTTCCCCTTTCCCCAAAAAGTATTGATTCACTTCCGACTTCCCAATTCCGAATTCTGACTTAATTTACAGTGAATATCTTTTTCTAAAACCTTTTGTATTATTTTGCGTGCAAGACGTTTTGTATAAGTCCTTTTTCTTCTCACATAATCAAAGTCCTAATCGCAAATTGGCAAAGACTGGATCATATCACAAAAAACTTTTGCAAGAGTTCTTTCTTTAGGGTATGGAAGGTCGGTTGGATGCATTTGCCCTACTCGTTGATCTATGCCTTAAGATTGATATACATCTTCTAATTTATCAATAAAACTTATCCGTAAGATACTTTTATTTTCTATGTTAATACGCCTATTTTAAATATAAATATGAATATGAAAAATTTTGGTATAAATCGTAATTCAGAAAAAATTGTGCTTCATTCCTGAAAATTTAAATAACTAAGCAAGTAAAACTAAGTCTTGAAATCTTGTTTTGAAGACTAATTATGTTATCAAAGTATTGCCTTTATCGAACACTATCTTGAAAAAATATGGCTAATATATCAGGAAAGCACATTTCTTACTGGATTGACTCGACACCCACAGCTAATTTTGCACAACTTAGCAATAATTTATCACCCGGATTTCTCACAAGCAAGAAATCTGGGCTTATGCACAGCTTGTCAACTCAGTTTTATATGTGATGGAGGGGAAATGTATCGTCAGAAGAACTGTCTCTATTTCAAGCGGGTATTTAAGAAATTTTCATTGCCAAAATCTTCCTCCTCCCCAGCTTCTGAAATGGGCATCACTGATAACTGATTTACTGATCCGAGAACCATTAATTCTTCAAAGCTAAACTCCTATCGAAGCATTGACAACAAGATGGACTGAGAAAAAGTTTCCACAAATTCCACCACAACTGTTTGCCATTCACTTATGAGCCAGTATATTTACAGTAGTCTCACAGATGATGAAGAACTTAATTTTTCTGAGGAAGCAGAGGTTTTCGTTTTTCCCACTTCTTTTGCCCAGCAGCGATTGTGGTTTCTCGACCAGTTAGCACCGGGGAATCCATTTTACAACGTGTCAACAGCACTTCACCTGACAGGTTCCCTCAACTTCATCGCCTTAAAGCAGACATTCAACGAAATTGTACGTCGCCACGAAACGTTACGTACTAGGTTTGTTATGGTAGAGCAGCAACCAGTACAAGCGATTGCACCTAGCTTAACCATACCTCTTCCCTTAATAGACCTACGCAATTTCGACAGCCCAGAACGCGACACACGAATGCAGCAAATCGTAACCCAAGAGGCTCAACATCCTTTTAATCTCACCATTGGGCCATTGCTGCGAGTAAAGCTGCTGCAACTGGATGAAGCAGAATATCTGCTGCTGCTAAATCTACATCACATAGTTGCCGATGGCTGGTCAATTGGAGTGCTAATTAAAGAATTGGGGGTATTATACAAAGCCTTGGCAGGGGATAAGCGATGTCTGACGACTAGCTACTCCGTATCTATGCTCCTACCAGAACTACCCATTCAATATGCAGATTTCGCTCAATGGCAACGGGAGTGGCTACAAGGAGTGGCAGCAAACGGCACCTCGCTTCTACAAAGCCAGTTAGTTTATTGGCAAAAGCAATTAAACGGGATTTCGGTATTGAATCTCCCCACCGACCGACTAAGACCAGCAGTTCCTAGCTACAGAGGTGCAAAACAATTTTTAGAGCTACCACACTCCTTAACTCAAGCGCTAGAGGCACTGAGTTACCAAGAAGGCGTTACCTTATTCATGACAATGCTGGCAGCGTTTCAGACTTTGCTTTATCGCTACACGCAGCAAGAGGATATTGCAGTTGGTTCACCTATTGCTAATCGCAATCGTAGCGAACTAGAAGGATTAATTGGTTTTTTTGTCAATACCTTAGTTTTACGTACAGATTTCTCAGCCAAGGCGACGTTTCGAGAATTGTTGAATCGAGTGCGAGAGATAACTTTAGAAGCATACAGTCATCAGGACTTGCCTTTTGAAAAGTTGGTGGAGGAACTTCACCCAGAGCGAGATTTGAGCTATCATCCTTTTTTTCAGGTTGTATTTAGCCTACAAAACACTCCTATCGAAACTCTAGAGTTATCTGGGTTAACGCTTTCGCTATTTGAATTCGATAGTAAAACTGCAAAACTTGATTTAGAATTCCATTTGTGGCAAGACTTGGAAAGTTTGAAAGGACAAATGGTTTATAGCACCGATTTATTTGATGACAAAACCATTACGCGAATGCTAGGACATTTCCAAACGCTGCTAGAAAGCATTGTTGTTAATCCTGAACAGCGGATTTCAGATTTGTCTTTGCTTACTGTGCAAGAACGACAAGAGTTATTAATTGATTGGAATGACACTAAACGAGACTATCCAGAGAACAAGTGTTTTCATCAGTTCTTTGAAGCGCAGGTAGAAAAAACTCCCGATGCGATAGCACTAGTTTTTGACAATGAACAACTCAGCTACAAAGAGTTAAATATACGTAGCAACCAACTTGCACATTATCTGAAAAAATTGGGGGTAGTCCCTGACGTTTTAGTAGGTATTTGCGTAGAGCGTTCCCCAGAAGCGATCGTCGCCCTATTAGGCATTCTCAAAGCAGGTGGAGCATACCTGCCTGTAGATCCGAGCCTACCTCAAGAACGTCTTAAGTTCATCCTAGAAGATGCACAAGTTTCAATATTGCTCACTCATTGCTCTTTAGCCCCCCTTAAAAAGGGGGATTGGGGGGATCTCTTGTCTATAGTTTACATAGATGAAGATTGGGCAACTATTACACAACACAGTCAAGAAAACCCAACTAGCTGCGTAACATTTGATAACCTAGCTTATGTTATCTACACCTCTGGCTCAACAGGAAAACCTAAAGGTGTTTTGCTTCAGCATCGAGGATTATCCAACTTATCGGCATCTCAGATTGAAATTTTCAACTTACAACCGAGTAACCGAATTTTGCAATTCGCCTCATTAAGTTTCGATGCCTCAATTTTTGAGATTGTCATGGCACTGCAAACAGGAGCAACTCTTTATTTAGCAAACAAAGAATCCCTTTTACCCGGACAACCTTTGCTCCAATTATTGCGAGAAAAAGCTATTACTCACGTCACCCTTCCGCCAGCAGTATTAGCAGTCCTACCTACAGAATCACTTCCGGCATTACAAACTATTATATGTGCAGGCGAATATTGCACTGATGATATTGTAAGACGTTGGTGGAACTCTCAGCGTCGGTTTTTTAATGCTTACGGACTTACTGAAGCAACAGTTTGGTCAACCGTTGCAGAGATTAGTACTATGAGTGAAAAGCCGCCCATTGGTCGCCCTATTGCTAATACTCAAATTTATATATTAGATAAATATTTACAAGGTTTACCAATTGGAATTAGTGGTGAATTATACATAGCTGGTGAGGGATTAGCACAAGGCTATCTTAATCGCCCTGAATTAACTATTGAAAAGTTTATTCCCAATCCTTTTAGTGATAAAAAGGGAGCGCGACTTTACAAGACAGGTGATTTAGCTCGGTATCGAACGGACGGTAATATTGAATTTTTAGGACGCATCGATAATCAAGTAAAAATCCGTGGATTCCGCATTGAGTTGTCAGAAATTGAAACAGTCCTGAGTCAGCATCAGAGTGTGCAAAAAGCAGTAGTAATTGTTAAAGAAAACGTATCTGGTGATAAGTACTTGGTGGCTTATATTGTTCCCAATATAGAGACGCAAAATTTTACGTCTCTACTACGTAAATTCTTAAAAGAAAAATTACCAGAATACATGATCCCAAAAGCTTTTGTAGTACTAGATCCTTTGCCGCTAACAGCTAGTGGTAAAGTGGATCGTTTGGCGCTAACAGAACTCGACAGTCCGGCTAGCGGCTTAATAGATAAAACATTTATAGCTCCTCGGACTCCAACCGAATCAACCTTGGCAAAAATTTGGGCTGAAGTGCTTAATATTGAGCGTGTAGGTATTTACGATAACTTCTTCGATTTGGGAGGAGATTCGCTGTTAACTGTACGCCTGATGAAGCAGATACACAAGCATTTTGAGCGTGAATTGCCGCTATCTAGCTTATTTTTAAATCCGACAATTGAAAGTTTATCAACTGCTCTATCTTCAAAAGCAGATTCTCTCCCGTGGTCGCCCTTAGTTCCGATTCAACCTGCTGGTTCAAGTCCACCTTTTTTCTGCATACATCCGATTTTTGGTGTTGTCTTTCCTTATTACGAATTAGCTCAGAATTTGGGAAAAAATCAACCATTTTATGGGCTACAACCTATTGGACTTGACGGAAAAAGTTCTCCACTAACTCGGATTGAAGATATGGCTACCCACTACATTGAAGCATTGCGGAGAGTGCAGCCTAAAGGCCCTTATTTTTTAGGAGGTTGGTCTTTTGGAGGTTGGGTTGCTTTTGAAATGGCTCAACAACTCCAAAAGTCTGGGGAAGAAGTGGCTCTACTCGCTTTGCTTGACACTTTAGCACCAATTCCAGGCAATATACCTTCTTTAGGTAGTGGTTTCAAGTTTATGCTGACGACAGTGGCGCGATATATATGGCCTTTTTTTCTCGATTATTTTTATCTAATCATCGCGATCGCTAAGAATCAAATTAACAGTTTAACTTCTCAGTTGACTAATTTTAATAAAATTGTACAGTTCCAAGCAAATCTGTTCTCTCACTTCATCCTAAAAGAGGATGCCACAGTCAACATTATACCTGAAGAATCCAAGTTAAGACTTTTAAGCGAGTTAGCAATTCGCCCAATGCTTCGTGTTTTTTATGCCAATAGCCAAGCAGTCCTTAACTACGTTCCGAAAGCCTACCCTAAACGAATTAATCTTTTCAGAACAAACGTTCAATCAAGCATTGCCAAGGAAGATCCGAGTATGGGTTGGGATCAGCTAACTGTAGGACGAACGGAAATTCATCATATTCCTGGCAATCACCTAACTATGCTGAGAAAACCCCATATCCAAATTCTCGCCGCACAGCTAAGAGCTTGTATTGAGAAAGCACAGAATTTAAAATAAGGATCAATATGTCTTCTGAAGAAGTCTTCGTTTTTCCAGCATCTTTTGCTCAACAACGGCTATGGTTTCTCGACCAGTTGATCCCCGACAATGGTATCTACAATGTGCCGACAGTAATTCGTTTGACCGGTTCGCTGAAATTAGCCGCACTAGAACAGACTTTTAACGAAATCGTGCGTCGCCACGAAACCTTACGCACAACATTTATTGTGTCGGATGGGCAACCCCTACAGGCGATTGCACCCAGCTTAACAATACCTCTTTCTGTATTAGACCTCCAGCAATTGCCAGATGATGAACAAGAGGTTAAAGCAAAGTCCATTATTACCGCAGAGATAGAACATCCCTTCGATTTATCCTCCGGGCCATTACTGCGAGTAATACTCCTCGTCCTTTCTGAGACAGAACATATTCTATTACTGAATATGCACCACATTATCTGCGACGATTGGTCTATGGGGGTACTGATTCGGGAATTGGGAACGCTGTACGCAGCTTTTGCACAAAACCAGCCTTCTCCTCTATTAGAACTGCCTCTTCAGTACGCCGATTTTGCTCACTGGCAGCGCGAGTGGCTGCAAGGAGAAGTACTGCAAACCCAGTTAGCTTACTGGCGGGAGCAACTAAACGGTATTTCCATATTGCATTTACCTACTGACAAACCAAGACCAGCTATACAAAGCTATCAAGGAGCAACACAATTTCTAGAGTTACCACTCAAGCTAATTGACGCATTAGAAAAGCTGTCACAGCAAGAAGGTGTTACCCTATTTATGACATTGGTGGCAGCATTTAAAACATTACTTTACCGCTATACACACCAAGAAAATATCGCGCTAGGTTCACCAATTGCTAACCGCAATCGCAGCGAAATCGAAGGGATAATTGGGTTTTTTGTCAATAGTTTGGTGCTACGTAGCAACTTATCTGAAAATCCCACTTTTCGGGAACTACTAGGCAGAGTACGGGAGGTAACTTTAGGAGCATACAGCCACCAAGATTTGCCGTTTGAAAAGTTAGTTGAAGAACTACATCCAGAGCGAAACTTGAGCCACCATCCTTTATTTCAAGTAGTATTTGGTTTCCAGAATGCGCCAATGTCAGCGCTAGAACTGCCTGGATTAGTACCCAGCTTTATGAATATTGATTTGAAAAAAACACGTTTTGATTTGGAACTGCATCTGTGGAAGTGTTCTGAGGATTTTAGGAGCTTATGGGGCGGAAACTGGGAGTCTTCTGAAGGTCTCCGAGGCGTAATGGTTTACAACACAGATTTATTTGATAAAGCTACTATTAGCCGGATGGTGGAACATTTTAAAGCTCTGTTGTCAGCTATTGTTGCAAATCCAGAAGAACGAATTGCAAATTTACAGTTATTAAGTGAAGCGGAGTTACATCAGGTATTGGTGGAATGGAATAATACCCAAGCAGATTATCCTCAATATAAGTCTATCCATCAATTGTTTGAAGAAAAGGTACAGCAGTATCCTGATTCTATAGCAGTCAACTTTGCTAACAAACAACTTACTTATCAAGAGTTGAATACTTGTAGCAATAAACTAGCGCACCACTTACAAAAAATAGGAGTAGGTACAGAAGTTTTAGTTGGCATTTGTATTTCACAGTCTATAGAAATGATAATTGGGTTATTGGGAATTCTTAAAGCAGGGGGAGCGTATGTTCCATTAGACCCCAGCTATCCCGAAGAACGCCTAAATTTTATGCTTGAAGATGCACAAGTTTCAGTGTTGTTAACACAAGAAAACTTGCTCAAGCATTTTAAAGGTTTCTCAAAACTAATTATTTTTATAGATAAAGACTGGGAAATTATTACCCAAGAAAAGCAAGACAATCCCAAAAGCGATTTAAATAGTGATAATTTAGCATATATTATTTACACCTCTGGTTCTACAGGAAAACCCAAGGGAGTTGCTGTACCTCACAAAGCTGTAAATCGGTTAGTGTGCAATACGAATTATATAAAGTTTTCACCATCTGATAAAATTGCCCAAGCCTCAAACACTTCTTTTGATGCTGCGACATTCGAGATTTGGGGAGCGCTACTTAACGGCGCTCAACTTGTAGGGATTAGTAAAGATGTAACCATTTCGCCTCATAAATTGGCATTACAAGTACGAGAAAAAGGTATCAACATTCTATTTTTGACCACCGCCTTATTTCAACAGATTGTTAGAGATGTTCCGCAAGCTTTTGCGACCTTGAAATATTTACTGTTTGGTGGCGAAACTGTTGATAAGAGATGGATTAAGAAGATTCTCCAATCTGGTGCGCCAAAGCACTTAATTCATGTTTATGGACCTACAGAAAATACAACATTCTCCTCTTATTACTGCGTAGAAGAGTTACCATCAGCCGCATCTTTACCTATTGGTATCCCCATTACAAACACGCAGATTTATATATTAGATACCCATTTACAACCTGTGCCTATTGGTGTTACTGGTGAATTATATATGGGTGGGGAGGGGCTGGCACGAGAATATCTCAATCACACTGAATTAACTGCTAAACACTTTATTGCTCATCCTTTTAGTAATAAACCAAAAACACGTCTTTATAAAACGGGTGATTTAGCCCGCTATTTACCAGATGGGAATATTGAATTTTTAGGTCGCGTTGACAATCAAGTAAAAATTCGCGGCTTCCGCATTGAGTTGTCAGAGATTGAAGCGGTGTTGAATCAACATTCAGCAGTCAAAGAAACAGTGGTCATTACTGCTGAGGATGTACCTGATGATAAGTACTTGGTGGCTTATATTGTTCCCAACCTGGAACAGATGCCGACGCAAGACGTGCAAAGCTTTGCATCCTTACTTCGTCAATTTCTCAAAGAAAAGTTACCAGAATATATGATGCCAAGAGCTTATATGTTACTGGAATCTCTACCTCTAACACCTAATGGCAAAGTGGATCGCCGTGCTTTACCCACGCCTGATACAATTACTTTTAATAATCTTGATTATGTGGCACCCCGATCGCAAGTTGAAAAGTTACTTGCAGAAATTTGGGCTAAAGTCTTGGGAAAAGAGCAAGTAGGTATCAACGACAATTTCTTTGAATTAGGTGGTCATTCTCTCTTGGCGACTCAGTTAATTTCTCGAATCCGCGATACCTTCCAAATAGATGTACCTGTACGCAATTTGTTTGCAGCACCAACTGTTGAACAACTTACTAAATACATTGAAACAACTTTTTGGGCGGCAAAAGGTTTAGATAAAGTTGGAACTACGGGTCAGGAGCGAGAAGAGGTAGAATTTTACTAGTGTGGCAAAGCTAGCTAGAGCAAAAACTTAAACCCAGTAAATTCGTTATTATTGAAAATTTTGGTTTACCTATTTACGCCTATTTCAATCATTAAAAATCTACTCTAGCAAGTTTTACTGCTCTAGGAATTTTAAGGAGAAACACTTGAGTTTGAGCAGCCTGCACAAAATGCGCTAACCGCTTCGGCAAACTGCTGGTTTTGCTCCATTAATGCCATGTGTCCGCCTGGGTTAATGGTAACTCGTTGAGAGTTCGGTAGTTCAGCTCTCATGCGATCGCTCGCCACAGGTTTAGTTGCTATATCTGAATCACCACAAACAACCAACACAGGTACGTTAATAGTTGCAAGTGTGTCTGTTTCATCAAAGTTGAACATTGCCAGTGTGCCACGAGCCAGAACACCAGGTGAACCCAATGCTGATAATAAACCTGCAAAACTTAGTTGACCCCGTGTTTCAGCACCCGTAAATCCAGATAGTTCGACGGTGATGTACAGCGAACCATTGAAATACGAGAGCCAAGTCATCAACCAAAAAATTGGCCACAACACGATAGTCAGGTACAACACAGGTTCGAGTAACGGTTTCTGCAATTTGCGTACCAAATTGCTAAAGATACAAGTTTTAACCGGATTGGTGTAAGTAGTATCTACAAGAATTAAGCCAGCCACCCGACTCCCTAATTGCTCTGGAAACAGGCGACAGAATGTTAAATTAATCATTCCACCCATGCTGTGGCCTACTAGGATAACAGGTTTATCCCCGGCGATACTCCCTTTGGCTGAGGCTGTCACCAACGCAACCACAGCTTCTAAGTCACGGGCATATTTTTCTATAGAGTGATCGTTGTTTTTCGGTTTAGAGGATTTTCCTAACCCTGGTAAATCCCAAACTATTACTCGAAAGCGATCGCTCAATTGTCGCTTGGCATAATACCATACAGTACTGTTTGGACCCCAACCGTGTGACAAGATAATTGGTTGACCATCTTCAGGGCCAAAAAACTCTACTTGCAGTACACTACCATCAGGTCGTGGCAAACGTTGCACAGTTTTGCTACGCATAAACTTAGGTTCATCGGCTCCAGGACGGCGCAGCAGTGGCAAACTGATAAAACGACCGCCAAAAGTCCACAGAACCATTACTAGCCCAGCCACTAAGTAAAATGTTCCTACAAGTTCTCCTTCGTACCACTCATAGAGAATATAGCTCCCCCCGCCAATTACCGCAATCGACAGCAGTTGAACCAGCCATATAAGCAGAAAATTATGAGGCATTAATATCATGAGCCTAAACCTTGCGATACCTTGTTCACTGCCTTGTCTTTTAGCTTCATACCATAGTTATAATCATCCAAGTTTCATTCCCAGGAATGATTTATACAGTCTTAGAAGTGTGATAAAAATGCTGGGTTAGGTTATAAGCAGTGCAGCTTGGCAAAAAGAACTATCCAGTTGAGAAATGTTAAAAAGCTGATGACACAAGCAATATTCCTCCAGCATAGCTGCCTACTAACTTCTAATAAATAACAATACTTGCGAAGGGGTTTAATTTTGAATACGGTTGAGTTTTTAACTTATCTTCACAGCTTAGATATTCAATTTTTTATTGATGGTGAAAAGTTTCGCGCTAACGCCCCTGATGGAATTCTTACACCAGAACTGCGTGCAGAGATTCAAGAGCGGAAAGCAGAAATTATTGAATTTTTAGAAGTATCTAATCGTACTAATAACCACAGCTTTAGACCTCTTGTACCTATTTCGCGGTCAGAAAATCTTCCTCTCTCTTTTGCTCAACAACGATTGTGGTTTCTTGACCAATTAATCCCTAATAATCCTTTCTATAACATTCCACTAGCACTACATTTAACAGGTTCGCTGAAATTAGCCGCGCTAGAGCAAACTTTTAACGAAATCGTGCAACGACATGAAGCTTTACGCACTACTATTATCGTACAGACAGGGCAACCAATTCAGGTAATTAATCCTACCCTAACAATACCTTTACCAATAATAGATTTACGGCAACTGCCACAAGCCGAACGAGAAATACAAGCACGACGACTCACTACGCAAGAAGCTCAACGTCCTTTCAATTTATCAACTGATTCGTTGCTGCAAGTAAAACTGCTGTGGCTGGATGAAACACAATACATCCTGCTGCTGACTATGCACCACATTGTCTCCGATGGTTGGTCTATTGGGGTGCTGATTCAAGAGATAGCAGCACTCTACACAGCCTTTGCCAGCAATCAGCCTTCTCCTCTACCGAAACTTACAATCCAATATGCAGACTTTGCATACTGGCAACGCCAATGGTTGCAAGGGGGAGTATTAAAAAAACAACTGAGTTACTGGCAGAACCAATTAGACGGCATTTCTATGCTAAACCTGCCAACCGACAGACCAAGACTAGCTGTTCAAACTTATCAGGGTGCAAGGCAACCTCTGCAATTATCAAAAAGTTTGAGCAAAGCACTTTTAGCTCTCGGACAACAAGAAGGAGTAACTTTATTCATAACCCTACTAGCAGCATTCCAAGCTTTACTTTACCGCTACACACAACAAGAAGATATTGCTATTGGTTCACCTATTGCCAATCGCAACCGTAGTGAAATTGAGGGATTAATTGGTTTTTTTGTCAATAGCTTAGTACTGCGTACCGATGTATCAGGAAACCCAACTTTTCGGAAACTATTGAGTCGAGTTAAAGAGGTAGCTTTAGGAGCATATAGCCATCAAGATTTACCTTTTGAGAAACTTGTAGAAGAACTGCATCCAGAGCGTAATTTGAATCAAAATCCGCTATTTCAAGTTGTTTTTGCGCTCCAAAATGCGCCGATGAAAGCCTTAGAGTTACCTAATTTAACTTTAAGTCCGCTACCATTTGAAACGGAAACAACACGCTTTGATTTGGAGTTCCACTTGTGGGAGCCAAATACTCAAAATGGGTTATGGGCAGATAGCTCAGAAGGAATTAGTGGTTTTGTAATTTACAGCACTGATTTATTCGATGACACTACTATCTCCAGGATGCTAGGACACTTCCAAATATTACTGGAGGGTATAGTTGCAAATCCAGAAGACCGAATTACAAATTTACCAATTTTAAGCGAATCTGAGCTACACAATTTATTAGTTGAATGGAACAATACCCAGGCAATTTATTCTCAAGATAAGTGTATTCATCAGTTAATTGAGAGCGTAGCAGAGCAGAATGGTGAGGCAACTGCACTAGTATTTGGCGATGAGCAACTTAGCTACAAAGAGTTAAATATACGCAGTAATAAACTTGCACATTATCTCAAAAAATTAGGAGTTAAAAGTGAAGTTTTAGTAGGACTTTGTGTAGAACGCTCTTTTAATATGATAATCGGGATGTTGGGCATACTGAAAACAGGTGGAGCTTATGTACCTTTAGATCCAAGCTATCCATCTGAACGTTTAAACTTTATGCTTGAAGATGCTCAAGTCTCAGTTTTATTAACTCACGAGCGATGGCTTGAACGCCTGAAAAACTATAATTCACAAATAATCTGTTTAGATAAGGATTGGGAGATTCTTTCTCAAGAGATTGAAGATAATCTTACTAGTAAAGTTACAGTAGATAACCTCGCTTATGTCATTTATACCTCTGGGTCAACTGGAAAACCTAAAGGGGTTAAAATTGAACATAGAGGATTGTTAAATTTAGTATTTTGGCATCAAAAAGCGTTTGCAGTTTCACCCCTTGATCGAGCAACGCAGATTTCTGGAGTTGCCTTTGACGCTTGCGGTTGGGAAATTTGGCCTTATCTGAGTACTGGAGCAAACATTTATTTTGTAGATGATGAAACTAGGCGATCGCCTGACTATCTCCGAGATTGGCTAGTATCAAAAGCAATAACAATTTCTTTCATCCCAACACCTTTAGCAGAGAAAATTCTGTTATTAGATTTTCCTCAGAGCGCAGCTTTACGAATATTACTCACAGGTGGAGGCAAACTAAATCAATATCCTTTAGCTTCTCACTCTTTCCAAGTATTTAACAATTACGGGCCAACTGAGAATACAGTTGTAACAACTTCTGGTCATATTTCTGTTAATAATAAAGGTAATTTAGCACCTGCAATTGGTCATGCGATCGCCAATACAAAAGTTTACATATTAGATAAACATTTACAACCAGTACCTATTGGCGTTCCGGGGGAGTTGTACATAAGTGGTGATGGGTTAGCACGAGGTTATTTAAACCATCCTGACTTAACTGCTGAATCTTTCATCTATCATTCTTTTACTAATAAGTTAAAAGCGCGACTTTATAAAACAGGTGATTTAGTTCGCTATCGAGTAGATGGCAACATTGAATTTTTAGGCCGCCTCGACGATCAGGTAAAAATTCGTGGCTATCGTATTGAGTTGGGAGAAATTGAAGCGGTACTGAGTCAGCATCCAGCAGTGCAGCAAACTGTAGTAATAACTAGTGAGGATGAACAGGAAAAGCGCCTAGTAGCTTATGTAGTACCAAAAACTGAATACAGTAACGAACAGAAGAATTTGCAATTAATGCAATTGCAGAATGAGCAGGTTTTGCAATGGCAGATGCTGTATAACGAAACTTATAATCAATCTACTGATTCAGATCCTACATTCAATTTTGTCGGCTGGAATAGTAGTTACACAAATCAGCCTATTCCAGCAGAGCAGATGCGTGAGTGGGTGGATAACCAAGTCGAGCAGATTTTGGCTTTGCAACCCAAACGAGTGTTAGAAATTGGTTGTGGGACAGGTTTGATTCTATTTAGAATTGCACCTCACTGCACTAAATATTGGGGAACAGACTTTTCCTCAGTTTCACTTAACTGCATTCAGCAACAGCTACAAAAACAAGAAATGCCGCAGGTAACACTGTATCAGCAAATGGCTACTGACTTCGATAAAGTAGAAACAGCAGCTTTTGATGTAGTAATTCTGAACTCAGTTGTACAATATTTCCCTACTATTGATTATCTGATTAGTGTATTAGAAGGTGCTGTGCAGGCAACTGCTCCAGGTGGCTTTATCTTCATAGGGGATGTGCGTAGTTTGACACTCTTGCAAGCTTTCCATGCGTCAGTCCAACTGTATCAAGCTGAACCTTCCCTTACCTGCTTCGAGTTGCAACAACGGGTACAAAGGCAAATATTTCAAGAAACAGAGTTAGTTATTGACCCAGATTTTTTTACTGCAATCAAGCAACGCTTTTCGCAAATTAATCATGTACAAATCCAACTGATGCGAGGTAAATATCACAATGAGTTAACTGAGTTTCGTTACAATGTGATTCTTCATATTAGTGCCGAAATTGTTAGTAATTCTGAAAATTATTCAGTGCTGAACTGGTCTGAAGATAATTTAACAGTCTCAGCAGTGCGCCAGTTATTAATTGAGAATCAACCAGAAATATTAAGCATTATCAATATACCTAATGCGCGGCTGATGTCAGCAATTAAAACAGTAGAATGGCTATCAGATGTAAAAAGTTTTAAAACTGTAGGTCAAATACGTAAAGCTTTGCAAGAACTAGAAAATTTCGGAGTAGATCCAGAAGATTTCTATGCGCTCAACGTACCTTATAGCGTTGATATTACTTGGTCACATTCAAGTACTCAAGGACATTATGATGTAGTTTTTGTACGGCAAGATGAAGTAGGTAAAAGAACTATTTTTCCCCATAGCACGACTCTCTCTCGGCCTTGGCAGTCTTACGGCAATAATCCCCTACAAACCAAAGCAGCGCGTAAGTTAGTGCCGCAATTGCAGAATTACATAGCACAAAAACTGCCTGAGTACATGATGCCATCAGGTTTTGTAGTATTGGAGTCTTTACCTCTAACAGCTAATGGTAAAGTCAATCGCCGCGCCTTAAGAGCATTCCATAATGCAATCAAGCCCCAATTGCCTGAAAATTACATCGCACCTCGAACTCCTGTTGAACAAGTGCTGGTGAAAATTTTTGTCGAGATTTTGGGACTTAAGAGCGTAGGAATTTATGATAATTTCTTTGAATTAGGGGGTCATTCATTACTGGCAACTCAGCTTGTCTCTAGAGTGCGCGACGCCTTACACGTGGAGTTGCCTTTGCGTAGCGTATTTGAGGCATCGACAATTGCAGAATTATCTACGGTGGTGGAAAGCTTTAAAGAAAGCAATGCTCAAAGTCTTGCCCCAGTTTTAGTACCACTATCGCGTGAAAGTCGGCGGATTAAGTTATCTTCCTTAAACGAACAGAGCAAGGGCTGAAAAATTTGGTTGTGATTTAATCGTTAGAGCTTCCTTTAATTCCAGCACGTCTTGCCAAAACTGCCCAAGATTCCTTTGCTTTAAACAAAAGAAGCACAATGGCTAGATACAACCAAAAAAATACATAACTAGACCCAATACGCAATCAGCCCTTAAACAGAGATAGGCGATCGCTACAAATACTCTCACGCTAGAGGTGATTCATCAAGTGTCTTCCTAAGATGAAATAGCATCGTTAATAAATGTTAAATGTCATAACCCAGGCTTAACTACACCAAGTAAATCCATAGATGCAGCAGTTTATTCAAACTTACTTAGATTGTCATAGTAACTGCTTGAACATGATTACCTATTGCTTCCAGAGCAACCAACTAGCCTAACGTTACACATAAACTCTTTGGCATGAGAGCCTTGGTTAATAAGGCAAAGCAGGAAACTAGTGAAACGGCGGCCGGACTGCGCTCGATATTTGATCGATAAGCCCCTAATGAGACAATTGTTATGAATCAACGCATTAAGGTTGAAAAAACTGTCACGATCAACAAGCCAGCAGAAGAACTTTACCGCTTTTGGCATAACTTTGAGAACTTGCCCAGTTTTACAAAGCATATCAAAGACGTGAAAGTATATAACGACAAGCAATCGCACTGGATAACTAGCGCACCGTTAGGCAAAAGTGTTGAATGGGATGCAAATATTGTTGAAGATCGTGAAAACCAATTGATTAGTTGGACTTCAGTTGAAGGCGCAGATATTGCAAACTCTGGTTCTGTCCACTTCAAGCCAGCACTGAACGATCGCGGTACTGAGGTGAAAGTCGTCACTGAATACAATCCACCTGGTGGATTGATCGGAGATGCGATCGCCAAACTCTTTGGTGAATCACCCGAACAGCAGCTAGGAGATGATTTACACCGCTTCAAAATGCTGATGGAAACGGGGGAGATTGCGACAACAGAAGGTCAACCAAAGGGGAAAGGATAAATATTCAACCCAACTCCGTAAATAGATTTCACATTTGACGAACAACTTAACTTTAGGAAACTCAAGCAATGAAAGCAGTTTGTTGGCAAGGTACAAACAAGGTTGAGGTTGAAACCGTACCCGATCCTAAAATCATTAATCCGCGTGATGCGATTGTGAAAATCACGTCAACGGCGATCTGTGGTTCTGATTTACATTTGTATAACGGTTTCAACCCGGCGATGAAACCAGGCGACATCTTGGGACATGAATTCATGGGAGAGATCGTTGAACTAGGGAGTGCTTTTAAAAATGGAAATATCCATAACAAAGGCAAAGACCTTGCCATGGGCGATCGCGTCGTTGTTCCCTTTACAATTTCCTGCGGCTCGTGTTTCTTCTGCAATCGGGATTTATGGTCGTTGTGCGATAATTCTAACCCCAACGCTTGGATGGCAGAAAAAATGATGGGTCATTCCCCATCGGGTCTTTTTGGCTACTCCCATTTGACCGGGGGTTACGCAGGAGGTCAAGCGGAATATGCCCGCGTTCCCTTTGCCGATGTTGGGTTATTCAAGATTCCCGATGGACTAGCAGATGAACAAGTCCTGTTTTTCACTGATATTTTCCCTACTGGTTATATGGCAGCCGAAAATTGCAACATCGAACCAGGGGATACGGTGGCAATTTGGGGTTGCGGCCCAGTTGGGCAGTTTGCCATTAGAAGTGCCTTCATGCTGGGTGCTGGACGTGTAATTGCCATTGATCGCGTTCCCGAAAGGCTCCAGATGGCAAAAGATGGGGGAGCAGAAATTCTGAACTATGAAGAAATCGAGGTGGGTGAAGCTCTCAAAGAAATGACTGGGGGAATGGGGCCTGATTCGGTCATGGATGCGGTAGGAATGGAAGCTCACGGCATGGGTTTAGAAGGCTTTTATGACAAAGCGATGCAAGCGGTGCGACTGGAAACCGATCGCCCCAATGTATTGCGTCAAGCGATCGTTGCCTGTCGTAAAGGCGGCACGGTGTCGGTTCCCGGTGTTTACACAGGCTTTGTAGACAAGATACCAATGGGTGCTTTTATGAACAAAGGCTTAACCATGAAAACAGGACAGACGCACGTACATCGATATTTAGAAAGGCTACTCGATCGCGTTCAAAACGGCGATATTGATCCCTCGTTTGTAATTACCCACCGTTTGCCGCTAGAGCAAGCTCCCCACGGCTACGAAATCTTCAAAGACAAGAAAGACAATTGCATTAAGATTGTCCTCAAACCAGGTCAGGCTGCATAAAATCGGCAGCAAGGCTCTGAGGCTACCTTTGAGTTTTGATGCGATCGCTCAACATCGTTTCTGGATGCGGCAAGAAAAAGATCAAGTTCCAGCATAAAAGGCTTCCAAAGAATAAAGTACTCATCCTACTAGTGGTCTGTGCCATTAATTTTGCCAGGCTGCGAGATCCCCGACAACTTCCGCGAAGTCGGGGATCTGAACACCACGAACCTCTGAAAGAGAATTTTACTTTCTACAGTTGTCCTACGCTAAAAAATAATTTATGCATACAATAATCTCCCTTTTGTGGAGTATATAATCAGACAAAAGATAGAGATGCTAACCGATTTAATTTAATTACTATTAACAAGATATAAAGAAATATTACAGAAAGGAGTCGGCTATTAGCATCCAATTATTAAAGAATACCGTCATTCCCAAATGGTATGGTTCTAACATTGCTCTGGATCTAAAACATGCCACAGAAATTGCGGATTATTGTTTAAACAATGCCACTGCAATAGATTGCAATACTGCTTTTCCTAAGCAAGAGTTTGAGCTAATTGCTAAGGCTGGGTTATTGACTGCACCATTGGCGAAAGAATTAGGCGGATGGGGTGCAGGAATTGATGCTAATGTTACCTACGAGCTTTTAATGCTATTAAAGCAGATAGGGCATGGCAATCTGGCAGTTGGGCGAATTTATGAAGGACATATCAATGCCCTACAACTGATTCAGACTTTTGGTTCTATAGAACAAATCACAAGCTGCGCCCGTGATGCCCGCGATCGCCAGAAAATATTTGGCGTTTGGAATGCTGAAGCCTCTGATGGTGTGAAGATAATTCCTTGTGAAAATGGGCGTTATCGCCTGGAAGGTTCTAAAACATTTTGTACTGGTACTGGCTATGTTGAACGTCCTTTTGTGAATGGAGTATTGCCAGAAGGCGGTTGGCAAATGTGCATTGTGCCAATGGACGAAGTGACAACAGTTAGCGATCCCGCTTGGTGGCAACCTTCTGGGATGCGAGCTACTGCTAGTTACAAAGTGGATTTTAGCGGTGTCGAGTTGGATCAGAGCTATTTAATCGGCCAGCCAGGAGATTACTATCGACAGCCTTGGTTATCTGTTGGAGTGATTCGGTTTGCTGCTGTACAACTAGGTGGGGCAGAAGCACTGTTTAACCTAACTCGTCAGTATCTCCAAAAGTTGGAATATACAAACGATCCATATCAACAGGAACGGCTTGGCAGAATGGCGATCGCCATTGAAAGTGGTAATCTCTGGCTGCGGGGGGCTGCGGATCGAGTAGCAGCCTATGCGCCAGTGTTTGGTGGCGATCCTACTGTTCTCCACCCGCAAGCAAACCAACTTGTTGCCTATGCAAACATGGTCAGGACAGCAATTGAACAAATTTGCATTGATGTGATGCATTTATGTCAGCGTTCTGTTGGAACTCGCGGCTTACTACCACCAAACCCGATGGAACGCATTATCCGAGATTTGACTCTATATCTGCGTCAACCTGCCTTTGATGCGGCTTTGGCAAATGTCGGGCAATATGTCTTGCATGAAAGTAATCCGGCTTCAATGCTTTGGAATGATGAATGAATTCGGCTTGATTGCATTACCACTAGACAATCCTAATGTTTTGCCCTGGGGTTCAGTTAACGAGATCGCTTGTAGTCCGGCACTGATTGTCGCCCCCCATCCTGATGACGAGACATTAGGTTGTGGGGGGGCGATCGCTCTGTTACGGTCTTTAAATTGTCATGTGCAAGTGTTAGTCATCAGTGATGGTACTCTTTCACACCCTCGTTCCCAGAAATATCCACCAGATAAACTGCGAACTCTGCGGGAAGCGGAAACGCTATCAGCATTAAAATTACTGGGTGTAGAGGTTAATGATGTCACCTTCTGTAGAATGCAGGATGGGTCAATACCAACACAGTATCAAACTGCAATAGCTAGTTGTCGTGCTTACATCACAGAAATCGCCCCACAAATTATCTTTTTACCCTGGCGATATGATCCTCATGCAGACCACCGAGGGACGTGGAAGTTAATTCACACAGTGCTGGATGACTTGCCCTTATCCCCCCGATTGATTGAGTATCCGATTTGGGATTGGGACTGTGACCAACGAAAGAGTCTGCCAGGATCTCTTGAGGTGACAACCTGGCGGTTGAATATTAGCACAGTGGTGGAGTTAAAACAGCAAGCGATCGCTGCTTATCGTTCCCAAACTACAGACTTAATTGATGATGATCCAGAAGGCTTTCGCCTAACTCCCGAAATGTTAGCAAACTTTACTCATCCTTGGGAAGTTTATATAGAGGAAAACCGATGAACCCGTTACAATCTAATTCGCTACCACCTAGCTACTTTGATAAACTCTACAGCGAAAATCCTGACCCGTGGAAGTTTGAGACAAGTGTTTACGAAGCTAACAAATATGCTGCCACAATCGCAGCTTTACCCAAAGAGCGCTATCGGTCTGCCTTTGAAATCGGTGGTTCCATTGGCGTTTTGACTGAAAAACTGCAAGAACGTTGTGACTCACTACTCTCAGTTGATGTATCAGAACTGGCGCAGGATAGAGCAAAAGAGCGCTGTCAGCATCTCTCCAATATCAAGTTCCAGATTATGCGTGTCCCAGAGCAATATCCTGATGAGATGTTTGATTTGACCCTAGTCTCGGAAGTTGGCTATTACTGGTGCTGGGAAGACCTGAAAAAATCCCAAGAGTACATTTTGGAACACCTGGAACCTGGAGGACATCTACTTTTAGTTCATTGGACACTCTATGCTCGTGATTATCCATTGAGTGGGGATGAAGTTCATGACTCGTTTTTTGAATTGACCCCAAATAAACTGCGGCATTTAAAAGGTCAACGGGATGAAGAATATCGACTTGATTTATTCGAGCGAGTGTAAACTACCCGATGCTGACGCTATCGCGTACAACGTGGGCTTTCAGTAGCCCTCCAGTTGTCTGGCAAGATAACCAGGAACGAATGGCACTAAGAAAAGCCTAAAGGCTTGTGTAGCCTCGTTCCCAGCGTGTAGGCTGGGAACGGATTCCCAGAGGCTCTGCCTCTGCTCAAGAAAGAGGAGGCGGAGCCTCCAGGCTGGGAAGCAGTTAGGGTAAGGGCTGTATGTTAACTTAGTGCCATTCGATCAAGGGTTTAAGACCCCCATTTTCTAGGCTTTTCGTAGGGTAAAGCTCTTTACGTGGTTCCAAATCATCCGGGGTCGAATTTCTTTGGAGTTTGCTCCGACTGAGCCGTAAACTCTCAAGACACAAGCGCAAGTCTCCAATTGCTTGTTCAATTTCCACAAATTTCCAGCGCGAAGCCCAAATTTGTTCTGACTGCTGGCGTTCTTCGACTTGTTCAAACAAGTGACCAAAGGTATAAGGTTGGGTCAATTTTTCTATAAGCCATTGGACTGAAACTCCCAGCATCTCTGCCAAGGATACGACGCTCTTATGATCTGGCTGATACCCATCAAGAACGCACCACCACATCACTCGTAATTGGCGGCGGGCAACAAAACGAGTTTCGATCGCCCCTGCTGGCTCGACTACAAATGATTGCTGTTGCCGTCCCATTTCTATCCATTCATTCAGCTGATTTGCTAAACCAACATTGGTACGTCCAAATTGTCTTGCCGAAGTTACTACTCGCACTAGAGAACTGTGGCGAAAACGGGCATTTACCCGTACCAAAGCACGGTAAAAAGCTACATCTTCAGGAGTCCGCACTGGTGGTAAGCCTCCAGCCAGTGCATACATTTCTGCTGTTACTGCTAAACTTGCTCCATAGTGTTGATAATGTCCGGGAAATCTGTCATAGGGGTCGGGATCGAGATAAGTTTCTAACTCGGTAATTAAATAGCGGTAGCCGACTTCATGCAGATAGCAAGCTCTGGCGTAAGGGTGTAGATCCGCACGGCCAGAGCGCTCAACAAGAATTCGCCCACCTACAGCATCAGCACCACAGTTAATTTCATACAGATTAGCAGCAATCCAACTTGGGCTTACCTGCGAGTCTCCATCAGTTGAAGCAATTACCCCCCTTGTGCGTCCTAAGCTACACAAACGGCGGTAGGCTTCATCCATTAAAATCTGACGCACTCGACCAATATAGGCTTGTTCAGGAGGCAGAGTTTTTTCCACTACATGCAGTGCTATATCTGGATGTTGTCCTGCGAAACTCCGGGCTATAGCTGCTGAATCATCGGTACAATTATTTGCCAACAAAATTATTTCGTAGCGTCTGGGATCTAAAAGCTGTCCTTGTAGATCAACTTGATTTATCAAGGCAGTAAGGGTTGCTGCCAACGTCTGAGCTTCATTGCGAACTGGAACGATTACACAAACTTCACAATGCGGTGACGGTGGTATTTGGACTAAAGTTTGAGAAAATTCTTTACCCTGCTGTACAGATGGAAAGTCAGCAACGGAGAGCAAGCGTTTACTTTCCATAAAAACCATTTTTCCATCTCCAGGAGCAGCTACACAAGATTTCATCCACGATCAGAAATTATTAATATTTGTAACTCTATTTTGGATATTCTCTCATTTGTTTTGGCTCTACCTACAGTATGATTAGTGTTGATTAAAACTCTCCAAACATCAGCTATCAAAAACTCAAGTCTGTCTACTCTCATTAAAAGCTTTACTAATCAAGGAATATTCTTTATATATTTTTGCTAACGTCAAATTTCAGACTAGAAAATCATACTTAAATCATCTATCTTAGTTAATTTTTTTACTAATAATCAGTCTTAAGAATGAGATAAATAATATGACATATTATTAAGATTTATATTTTAATAGTAACTAATCAGACCAAAGCAGATTTATGCAAAAACTTAAACGTAAGATTAATAACCTGCTTTTTGGTCGTTATAAACATTCCTTGAGTAATTCTAAAACCACATCTGTTCGTAGTTTGGATCGGCTCAACCTTTCTTTGGGCGATGTGCGAGATGTTTTTGAACCTTACTTGGCAATTTTCTTAGCATCAGATCGTCATTGGAATCCAGCCCAAGTAGGTATTGCTCTATCGACCACTAGCATTGCTGGAATTCTGGCACAAACACCAACGGGGGCGCTAGTTGATGCCTCACGTCATAAACGGTTAATGATTGCAACAGCTACTCTAGCTGTTGCAATTAGCTATATGGTGATTGTCAACTTTTCGGCTTTGCCTGCTGTGGTGGCAGCTCAGGCTGTCATTGGTATATCAGCAGTAATCGTTGTCCCAACAGTTTCAGCTATCTCGCTGGGAGTGGTAGGAAAAGACCGTTTAAACAAGCGGGTAGGGCGCAACGAAGTATTTAACCATACAGGCAACGTGTGTGCAGCAATTGTTGCTGGTTTGTTAGGACAATTTGCTGGACGAATTTGGATTTTTTACTTTTTAGTAGTTTTGTGTGTTGTTACCATTTTTTCAGTCTTTCAGATTCGCAATCAAGATATTGACAATACAAAGGCTCGCGGTGATGAGCCAGAAAATGACAATAAAGAACGTGCTACGGTTAAGGATTTGTTGGGTAATCGCACGTTGATCATCTTTGCTTTGTCTGTAGTTATGTTCTATCTGGCGAATGGGGCGCTACTACCTTTAGTTAGTCAAGAGTTAACCGCAGGACAGCAAAACACTCCCTCACTCTACATTTCTGCTGCCATTGTGGTGACACAGTTAACGATGATTCCCGTAGCTGGTTGGGCAGGAACGGCCGCCAACCGTTGGGGCAGAAAACCATTACTACTAATTGCTTTTACTGCTGTTTTAGTTCGGACTGGGCTTTATACTAAGCTAATCGTCATTCATTTTTCCAGAATGATTCGCTTGTAGTAAGGGCTTCAGCCCTGCTTTTATGCAACTTAAATGCCGATTAGCTTATAAGCCACAACCCTTGGTTTTTAGTTTCAGTACAAGTGTTAGACGGCATTGCATCGGGTATTTTTACAGTACTAGTTGTAATTATTGTTGCAGATTTAACCCAAGGAACCGGGCGATTTAATCTGGCACAAGGAGCAATCAATACGATGATTGGCATCGGTGCTGCTATTAGCAACCTAGCAAGCGGTTTTTTGGTCAAAGCAGCAGGTTATAAAGTTGGTTTTATCACATTAGGCGTTATCGCTGCGATCGGACTTCTTTGGTTGTGGCTGAAAATGCCGGAAACGAAAGAATCACAATCGCAAGATACGACCAAAACAGAACACAACTAGACCTAATAAGCAATCAGCCCTTCCCCTAAAGCTTCAATTTTGGTTGCCACTATAGAGTTACCAATGAGTTTCATTGATGCGCTTTTGCCAGTATCACCCAGGTAATGGATCGTTTCGCTTACCGCTTTCATACAACGAGTTATTTATTGCACTGTTGCATTGTGGATTTGTTGGATTAACCTCTTGTTTACTAGCTGTATCGTCACTTTTGCTGTCTCCAAACAAGGTTGTACTCTCTCTCAACTGCTGGCAGCTTTGCCTGCAAGGATGACAGATACGGTTTAGCAAAATCCTCAACCCCTGCAACTGCAAAATGCTTGAAACCCTTGATTTATCGTTACAATAGTATTAGTAGTTAATAACCCCCAGAGGGTTAGTCTGAGCGCTATTGAGCTTACTCGTCGTCAGAAGATTCCTTATCTTCTTCGTCATCCTTGTCAAAATTTGTATTGCTGAGGGGGACTTATGGGTGAATCGAAACGCCGAAAGGCAATATTAGGCAATCACTATGGTTTGCCTAATATTTTCAATGAAGTCCAATCAATGTGGACGCAGATTAATTTCTCAATCAAGCGAGTCAAAGATTCTGATAGTGGATGTTTACTTGTTCAGTGTTCTAACAACGACCGAGGATTCCATCAAGACACTATTGCCCAACTTCAAAAAGAAATAGAAGATTGGAAATGTGATTTGGATATTCCTATCTTGATCCAAGTTCTTCCGAGGGGAGTTAAAAATTCAGAAATTAAACTTTTTGATGGGTTCGTTACCCTTTGGTGCAATTGTCCAGAATTTGAATTGTGGCGAGAAATATTTGAAAGTGAACTCGTTAAGTAAACTTTGTTGCATTAAATTATTGTTTCCTCGCTGCACCATCATTTCTGTTGCCTCCACTCGATTTTGTACTCCCGTTCCACAGCAGCCAGCAGCTTTGCCTGCAAGGATGACAGATACGGTTTAGCTTGTTTCCCCAACCCCTGCAACAGCCAATCCACAGCTTCTTCACGGCTGGCCACTTGATGCAACTGCCGTAACCTCACACATAGCTGCTGCATGAATTGGCAATCTTCATCAAGCAATTCCAGTGATTTCAGGTGTTCAATCTTCACGGTATAATCGCCGTCCCATGTCTGGACTGTACAACTATATTCGCCAACATGAGTTACCACGCCCCAATAACCCGCTTTACCCCTTAAGTCTGGGTCATCTTTAGGCAGAAGAATGCATATTTCACCAATATGGTAAGGATTGGGTACTTTCGTCCTTTCACGTATCCTATCCACAACATCTTTCACTATGCGACCGGATGGAATCTTATTGCCAGCTTGCTCTACTGCCTGCTGCCAGACATCCGCTTGCACAGCCGGTTCCAACTCTGCTTTCGCCAAAAACCGCAATTGTCGTTCGTTGGTCGGCATTGGAATTTGCCGACCATTGGTCGGCAAAAACTTTTGAAGATTCTCATAAACCACAGTTGCCGAAATCTTCAAGTACGCCGCGTCACGACTATAATTGAAGCGTTCGCGGCAATACTCCTCGAAAGTCCGGTGCGTGGAACGGTACAGCCGTCTGTCCCGCAACTCCATCAGCGCCTGACCTGCTGACAAAAATGCCCTTTCTACCTGACGTTCCAATTGCAAGCGTAAGCTTTGTTCTTCCTCGGTCAACTCTCTTATTTCAACAGCAGTCACCGTAATCGTTGCTGAGGCTAGGTTGTCTTGGCCAGAAGTATTTTCGGGAGCAGAGTCGGTTGCTGGCTTTGGTTCACCAGATGCCAGAGGGATAACTTTCTTGCGTCTAGATGGTGGTTTGTTCATTGCCCCACCTCTAGGCTGACAGCAGTCGAACAAATATTGAATTGTGTGATCATGAAATATAGTGTTTTTATTTATGCCCCCATCCTTTAAACAGGTTGGGGTTTTCATTGCTTTTTATATTTTGCACCGATGGAAGAATACTTTGACGAAAATCAGTCCAATACCACAGTTAACAAGAAAGACTTCAGTTGTCAGGAGCCTGAATTCAATTCTGATTTCTGACTTCTGCCAACTGAATTCAATTTCAGCTTATTCTAGAAAATACCCTCTTCAGCACATGGGTAAAACAACGGCTAATGATTGATTATTTAACAGCGAGTATTACATTTGGGGTAACTATATAAATCTCATCTAGGTTGAAACCCGTAGTTTTTCCGTATCGGGTTTGAGATGAGTTGTAACCCACACTCGATATTGAGTTTTATTTAGAATGAAAGGGCTTATTTAAATTTTTTGAGCAAAGAAAAGAACCGATAAATAGGGTTTAGTAACATATCCACCGTGAGCATTTAATATCTGTATAATAGCATCAGAAAAATCCTGCTTTTCAGTTTCAGTAAATTCTTGATAAGCAGTTTGAGTTTTCAGAAGACCTAGATATCGCTCTGCATCATAATCAATAGACCAAGGATATTGTTTGACCACTAGGTTTTTGAAACAAAAACTATTTAATATCCAGTTTTCTCTTTTTTTTATTAGTGATTCAACTGAGGATGGTTTAGCATTAGATATTGTTGTAGATACATATTTTTTAAACGTTTCTTTGAGCGCCTGAAATATTGAAGTATCGGGTAAAATAGAGAAATTCCAAAAAAACGCAATATAACCTTTTTCTTTTAAAGCTTGTGCAACTTTTGGATACCCTTTTTCACGATTTACCCAATGAAAGGCTTGAGCAGATATTGCTAAATCAAAGGCTTTTGGGCGTAAGTTCCAATCCTCTAAAGTCACTGTCTCAAATGTCACCTTTGGATATAAACGCATATTTTGAGATGCTATTGCAATCAGTCTTTCACCTGGCTCTAAACAGGAGATAGCATAGCCCTTTTCAGCAAATGGAACAGTTCCCTTACCTGTCCCTGTTCCAATATCTAAAATTGAAGCTGAATCTGGAAGATTAGCCATCTCAATTACATCTTCAATCAATTGAGATGGATAGCTAGGGCGTGCTGCATCATAGATTTCTGCAACTTCATTAAAGGACTCACTACGTTTTCTGTTCATCACTGATAAATCCACAAACGTATTTTACTCCCGATCACTTTCGCTCGGATTTTAGAAAATATTAACAGTTTTACCACTAGAGAAAAAGCCTCTGTCTCCAATCCAATTTGACAAGACGCTACCGCTACTATTAATCTGTATGATTGGTAATCATTCGGGTGCAGGGTGCAAGTCTGTACTAAAAATAATTCAGAAACCAACCGAGAAACTTTTACTATGATTTATGACAAAAGCTTTATCCTGGCTTATTAAGGGCAGCACTTTGTTTTGTTTATTGCCTTGGGAGCCAATTGCGGCACAAATTGTTCCAGATGCAACCCTAAGAGTCAACTCCAGCGTCACAATAGAGGGTAATAATACCAGTGCGATAACTGGAGGAACCCAAGCCGGAAGCAATTTGTTCCATAGCTTTGAACAGTTTTCTGTACCCACAGGAAGCGCAGTCTATTTCAAAAATGCCCCAGACATCCAAAACATTTTGACAAGAGTGACGGGTAGCTCAGTATCTAATATTGATGGTTTAATTCGAGCTAACGGCATAGCCAACGTATTTCTTATTAATCCCAATGGGATTATTTTTGGGCTGAATGCTTCACTGAACATTGGCGGCTCGTTTTTCGGCACTACTGCCAGTAATATTAAATTTGCTGATGGCATCTCCTTCGATGCTAAACCCCTTAGTGGTGCAGAACCTCTGTTGACAGTGAGCGTGCCTGTGGGATTAGGATTTGGGACAAATGCTGGAAATATTCGCGTCTTTGGAGACGGACAAGGTATAAGAAAAACTTCAAACCTCATAGATACTAGTTCTGGTCTGCGCGTGCAGCCAAATCAAACCTTAGCTTTGGTGGGTGGTAATATATTACTCTCAAGTGGAACGCTTAAAACAACAGGGGGACAGATTGAATTAGGCAGCGTGGCTGGAGCGGGTTTGGTCAATCTGATTCCTACAGATAAAGGCTGGACGTTGGGATATTCAGGCATCTCAGCCTTTGGAGAGATCCAGTTATCTGGAGCAGCAGCAGTTGATGCCAGTGGGAATGGTGGTGGCAATATTCAAATACAAGCCATGAAGCTAATGCTAGACGGTGGTTCTCAGATTGAGTCCAGCACATTAGGAGCAGGAACGGGAGGAACATTGAAAATTAATGCTTCAGATTCAGTGAACCTGGTGGGATTACCAGAAGTTGATTCGTTTTTCAACACTGGTATATCGAGCCTAGTTTACCCAAGAGCTACCGGATCGGGTGGCAACATCAATATTGAAACTGGGCGGTTAAATGTCCGGGATGGAGCAGGGATCGCTGCTGGTACGTATGGCTTTGGAAATGCTGGTTCCATAAAGGTCTTAGCTCATGATTCAGTGGAAGTGCTGCGAAAACCAACAGCGAATGCAGGCAGTTCCATAACAAGTTTGGCCCAACGAGGATCTACCGGTTCTGGCGGTAACATCAAGATTGAAACTGCGCGGTTAAGTCTACGCTCTGGAGGAGTGATATCATCAGGCACATTTGGGCAGGGTTCGGGAGGCAACGTATCTATAACTGCTCACGAAGAAGTGCAAGTAACCGGAAAGTCATTAACTGGTAATTCTCCTAGCAGAATATCAGCTCGAACTGGAGGAACTGGAAAGGCCGGAAATCTGACAATCGAAGCAGAACGATTAACTGTCACTGATGGTGGGAGAGTAAATATTGGTGGTGAAAAAATTCCAAAAAATCTCAACTTTCAGCCAGGACAAGGAAATGCAGGAACCCTCCGAATCAACGCAGACAGTATCAATCTAGACAGAGGTACTATCACAGCTGGCACAGAGGGCGGCACAAAGGGCGAAGGAGGCGACATTTTCTTACACTCTGGTGACTTACAATTACGTGACAGTATCATTACTGCAACTGCTGGGGGTAATGGTGACGGCGGCAACATCACTATCAACACAGATATCCTAGTTGCAATAAAAAATAGCAGAATCACCGCAAATGCCTTTGAGGGTCGTGGTGGGAATATCACAATTAATGCTAAGGGACTATTCCTTTCCCTTAATAGCTTAATAACAGCTAGTTCCAAGTATGGAATTAACGGTACGGTTAAATACAACATCGCTGATACTAACATTTACTCTACTCAACTAAAAGCAGAAGTAATTCCAATAACTCCTCAAATCACCCCAGTTTGTCAGTCACCAGCAGGCACAGAAGTAAGTAGTTTTCGAGTTAGTAGTACTCGCAATCTCCAATCTAAGCCTAACAACCTGATGTCTAACAATGTTGAGCAAAGTAACTCTGTTCCAGTTCCAGTTTTTAATAATTCACATAATCCTAAATCATTAATAAGTAACCAAGCTACACAAATCATAGAAGCCAACGTTTTGATTCGGGATTCTCAAGGGAATTTAGTTTTGACGACAGACCAAGCAAATCCAACCTGGGATAATGCTTCACTGTCTGCAAGTTCTTGTTTTTCAGGATCTCAGTGATCAAAAGATATAAAAATGATCTCACCTCAATGTTGCTTTAAATATCTTTTCTCAGGCATTCTAGGGCTGTCTCTAATTTTAATTCAATCATCTTCCCCTGCCCAGACTGTAAAAAAAGAAGAAGAATTTCTCAAAAATCAAGCGGTATCCCTGACTTCTTCAGGTCACGAACAATTAGCTCTAGATCAGGCGAATGAAGCTTTAAAAATTTGGCAGGAATCTACCAAAATTTATCGCCAACTAAACGACCAAGAGGGAGTTACGGAAAGCCTAATTAATCAAAACCTTGCTTTCCAAGCATTAGGATTACATAAACAAGCTTGCAATACTCTTTTAGAAGCTTTAAAGTTGAATACAATTCTAGATATTTGCGATCCGACTTTGCAGCAACCCGCTCTTGCTCAAAAAGAGCAACTGACGGCAGTAATCGGTAAGCAGAAACCAACATCAGTTAACTTGCTTGGATTACAGAATCTAGGAGAAGTCTTGCGGATTTTGGGGAAGTTTACTGAATCGGAAACAGTTCTACAAGAAACATTAACGCTGGCAAAACTTGTATCCTCATCAAAGATTAGTGGGATTTATCTGTCTCTGGGTAATATCGAACAGTCAATTTATCAGCAATTGCAAGATAAATCTTCTTGGATAGAGGAACCACTTTTTCGAGAGCAGATTGCTAATATTATTCCACAAAAGGCGCAAAAATCACTCTTGTATTACCAAATACTAGAAAACATACCAAATATCTCGAAATCAGCGAAACTGCAAGCTCAGTTGAATCATTTGACTTTACTGATAAGTTGGGAAAAATGGCTAAGTCATCAACCAAATCAAGCAAACCTCCATCTGAAAGTTAATCAACAAATTCGAGTATTGGTGAATCAAATAGATGAAAATTCTTCTGCCTTTTTGGAGTTATCACCTGAGCCATCTATTCATGCTCGGTTGAATTTTGCTAATAACCTCAGCCAGATTCCAGATGAACAATTGAAATCAGTAGCGATTCGATATACTAAATTAGCCTTAAAAATGGCTGAAACTATTAATAGTATCCGATGGTTATCCTATAGTTTTGGTACTTTGGGTAAATTATCAACTCAAACAGAACAAAAACAGGCATATTTTCAGAAGGCTCTAGGATTTGCTCAATCAATTCGGGCTTCGGATATCGCCTACCAATGGCAGCAGCAGTTAGGACTAATTTACCAAAAGCAGGGAAAAACTGAGTTAGCGATTCAGAACTATAATGCTGCGATCGCAAACATGACTCAAGTTCGTGATAGTCTTTTGTCAAGTAACGGAGATTTACAGTTATCGTTTCAGGAGGAAATGGAGCCGACCTATCGCAATTATATGCGATTACTCTTAGCATCTCCTAGTCCTGATTTAAAAAAAGTAATAGAGATAAATGAAGGATTGCAGATAGCACGCTTAGAAAACTTTCTTCGATGTGGCAAGCTTGACCTTGTTGCTTTGAATCAGCTTCAGAACCTCAATAGCGCCCCAACAGTTATTCACATTATTGATTTAGGGGATACTATAGAAGTAATTACTCAGTCAACAGATGGCTCACTTCACCACCATTCTATTGAATCTAAACTAGTTCGATTCCAGATAGATCATCTTTTAGAAGCTTTACAAAATGAAAATTTTTCTGAAGTAGGCGAAAGTAGCATTACTACTTCTTCTCAAGGAATTTATGAAAAGCTAATTGCACCAATTAAAACATATCTACCCCCATCAGGAACACTCGTATTCACTTTAGATAAATCTTTCCAAAGCATACCAATGGCATTGTTATATGATGGAAAACATTATCTAATAGAGCGTTACAGTATTGCAGAAACTTTAGGTTCCAGAATTAGACAGCCTAGAGTCTTGCATGAAAACCAGATGATAGCTTTAATAGCTGGACTATCAAAACTAAGCCCCAGTTCTATAGATCCAAATGCACCTAAAAATATGGAGAATTTGCTCCCATCTAAACAAGAAATAGAAAATGTAGAAAAACAAACCTTATCGTCAGTTGCCTTGTTAGACAAGAAGTTTACCCTTAAAAGGTTCAAAGAAGAACTAACTCAAAATAATTTTCCTATTGTACATATTACTACCCACGGTCAATTTAGTTCTGACCCACTCAAAACAGTACTGGTTGCCTATGACAAGCTAATTAATATTAGAGACTTTGACAGCTTAATCAGAGGTAAAACTGAAAATAGTCAAGATGCAATTGAGTTACTTGTTCTCAGCGCCTGCGAAACTGCTAAAGGCAACAAGCAGTCAGCAATGGGTATTGCGGGAATAGCTGCTACCGCAGGTGCGCGTAGTACTGTTGCTACTTTGTGGCGCGTGGATGCCAATTCTACCGCTTTGCTTATGCAAGAATTTTATAAAGGTTTGAACAATGGCTTGCCAAAAGCAGAAGCACTACGTCAGGCGCAATTGAGTTTACTGTCAAATCCTAAATATAAAAAGCCTTATTATTGGGGTGGGTTCCTACTGGTTGGAAGCTGGTTGTAAAATTCCACTAATTTTAGCCCTGATTGGGCTTTTTCTAACTCTTTGGAATTCTTACTGCTTTTGGCTAACTCAGCTGCGGTCAGGTATTCGGGTTTCGCCTCCTTTGGTAACTTGGACTTGAGATAGCGATCGCCCAGTACTCTGTAAAGAGTCGGATTTTGGCTATTAGTTGCTGTTGCCGTTTTTAACATCTCAATTGTTTCATTTAAAAGATTTTCTGCCGTATAGATAACATCTATGTCAAGAATAGTTTCATCTGGAGGTAGCCCTAAGTCTTTGATGCGTTTAATCTTTTGTGCAATTTGTTCTTGCTTTGCTACAGACAATACGTCCACAAACGTTTCATCATAGCTAAAAGCTTGACCATCAATATATGCAAAAACATCTATTGTATATGGAGTACCTGGTTGAAATTCCTTTTCATCACTTGGGTAGGCAAGCCGAGTTTGATTTACAACTTTCTCCCACCCAAACTCGTAACTTTTTACTTTGACTTTGTAAGAAGTAGCACCCTTAACAGCAGTCCAAATTATTTCGGGACGAGAATTCAATGTTGATGTGCTATAAGGAGAAATGATTGTTGGCTCATCGCTCCCTTCTGTGCCACCTTTTTGTATGCGACATCCATCAGTGTTGCTTGGATTGCAAGGAGATGAGGCTTGTTCAGATTCTGCACATTTATCAAGAGGAATAGTCCCACTAGGTAAATTTAAAAATTTTCCAGAACTAAAACATAAGAATTGTACAGAACCACCATTTAAAACCTCTAATTCATCTCCCTTACAAATTAAACTTCCTACTTCAAATCGTTTGTCGCCTTTGCTTACTATCCTTCCTAACTGTGGCTCACAACGAGCCTGATTTCTTCTTACTCTTATGAGCGGTACATTGGCTAGCAATGGTAGGTGAATTAGTATTAGAGAAGTTAAACAGCACATTCCCCCCAAAAAAATCAGCTTTTTCATTGTTTGACAAACATAAATTGTCTTAGCATCTTATCATTTGTCAAGTATGCGATCTAGTAATTCTTCTCTCCAGACAAACACTTCTGGTAGGCTAGATTTAGTCAATATACAAGCATCTATATAAGCTCTGGCGTAATTAAGTTGGCCTAATGATTCTTCTATTTGAGATAGTAAACAATATGCATCTGTTCTTTCACTGTCTAACTTTGTTGCTTTTTCTAAATATTTTTGTGCTTCATTTAACTTATTTTGCATTAACCTTGCCCATCCTAAATCTTTATACAACGATGCTTGCAACTCTTTATTATTAGTTTTTTTTAACCCGCTTAACGCTAAAGTAGCTGCGGCGTTGTAATCCCCTTTTTTATTTTTCAATCTTGCTAAACCTGCAACAGCAAATATTGCTTGATCGCTACTTCTGATAGCGATTTCATATTGCTTTTGTGCTAAATCATATTCTCCCTGTCTATCATAAAAATCACCTAATCCGTAATGTGATTCCCATTTATTAGGTTTTAATTTAAAAATTATCTCGTAAGTTTTGTTAACACAATTGTAGTCATGTAACTGCTGACATGCAATTGCTAAATTATTATAAGCACTATCATCTTTAGGATTATATTTTATAGCTAGTTCGTAATTATTTCTAGCAATCTTAGGCTCATTTTGATGCTGTAAACCCTTCTCAAAGTAAAAAAATGAGACTGAGTTAGTTAAATTATGTCCATACTTTATTGCTCTTTGAAAGTCTTTCTCCGCATCGGCATTCCTATTTTCTTTATAAGCTTCTTTACCTTGATTAAAAAAATAATCTGCTACTGTGTATTTTAAGCTATTATTCAAATTCACTGCTTTTTGAAAATCGTTCTCAGCTTGGTCAAATTGATTTTCTGCATAAGCTTTTTTACCGGAATCTAAATAATATTTTGCTACTAGAGGTAAAGATGCATATATCAAACCAACAATACTCATTAAGCCTAATACAAACGCACTAATTTGAAATGGCTTTGATTTAATTACTCGATTAAGCTTTGATTTACTAGGTAAGCGCTCCAAACGCTGTATTATTATTTGAGTACTTTGTGGGCGCTGCCCTACAAAAGGAGCCATCATATCATCAAGTAAATCAGCCAAAAATTTATCTATGTGAAGTGCTTTATCTCTCCAAATTAGTCTTCCTGTGTGCTCGTCCATTTTGATTTCAATTAAAGAAATACCTGTGACTAAGTAAACAAAAGTTCTACCTAAAGCGTAAAAGTCTGACTGTGGTACAGCTTGTCCATGAATTTGCTCTAAGGGAGAGTAACAAGCTGTCCTAACAGCAGTTATTTCGTAACCATTACCGAATCCTGTAGTAGTTCCTCCACTGGTACTAACTTTCGCAAAGTAGGTTCTACTAAGCTGTCTTGCTCCACCAAAGTCAACAAGTGCTAAATTCCCATCGGGTTGATGAACAATGTTTTCTGGTTTGATATCTCTGTGGAAGAAACCAGACCGATGAACTAAATCAAGAATCTCCATCAACTGCAATAACCATTCATAAGCCGTATCTTGGCTAATTCGTCCGTAAGATTGTACCCACTGAGTTAAGTTCTCTCCTTCAAACTTATGCATAACTAGACAATGTAGTTCTAGAAGATTATCATTCAGTCTAAATGTGAAATAATCTTCCCTATTAGACTTGGGAATCCCAGGATGGTCTAGGATTTGTAATATGAGTGATTCTCTTTTAAGTAGCTCAACTAACTTAGAATCATCAATCCATCTTAATACTTTCATTACTCTTATCTGAGGCTGAGGATGTTCTTCTGTGCCAGTATCCTCTATCTCAAAGACATCTGTGTAAGTATATGGATTTTGCTCTAAAGAACGCAACGGGCGCAGCAAACGAATACGCCCGTTTATTATCAATGGATTTCCACATGCTAAACAATTTTCAGCGCTATCAGGATTATGACGCTGGGTGCAAAGAGGATTTATGCAGTAGCCCACAAGGTAACTTCCCTTGTTTGTATTGTATCTGGTATTTTATGCACTAATCCCAATGGATCAACTAAAATATACTTCTTAATAGATGCTTGTAAACTATAACTAGCTTCTCGTTTGTTTGATTTCCCAGCAATTTCAATTAACGAGCGTTGTTCTAAAACTTCTATTGCTGTTATTAGTTCAAAAACTGACAACTTTAAATCTACTCGCTCTTTTAAATTATCAATGAGTTTAGAGAATTGAATGGGAGTCGAATTTTGTGACATTTCTTCTGCTAAATAAATCATTATTTGCCTTTGAAGATTACTTAAAAGTCCAACTTGTCCAAATTGCTGATGTAGCATTGTTTCAAGTTGAGGATCAATCATAGTAGTTTGATATCTAAAAAACGTTTTAACACTCCCTTCAAAAAAACGATTAATTCTGTCAGCCAACGCTTCTAAACTTGATGGATTACCATGATAATTTTCAATTAATCGCTTACATTCCTGCCCAGTTAAACCTTTTTCTTGTAATATTTGCATTCCTGTATTTACATCTAAACCTTCTAATTTGAAAGAGCGAATAGGTAGTTTTGTAGTCACAGAAGCAAATTCTTTTAAAGGCAACTGACTTGTTATAATAATGCAGCTTTGATGCTTTCCTTCTGTAAGTCTTAAAAGGAATTTTTCATATTGTAATCTTTTTCCAAAATCATCTGCTAACAATAGCTTTTCAAATCCATCAATTACTAGCAGACAACGATGTAAATGAAGCTGTTTTGATAGTAAAGATATGCTATCTATAAAAGAATTTTCATTTGCTTCTATGTCAAAATTTTTATTTAAATCAATGACTAACTCATCAATTGATAACGAATGATTAATTGTTTTCCAGATTACACATTCATATATACTGTTTAAAGAATCAAAAAGTATTTCTTCAACCAATCTAGCGGCTAATAAAGTTTTTCCTATTCCTCCAACTCCAGTAAAAACTATACAGCGCTCTTTAAATAGAGTAATTTGTTTCTTAAAATAGTTAATTTCATCTTTTCGTCCATAAAAAGATTTGATTTTAGGCAGCTCCCCATAAATTCTAATATTCCCAACGAAACTATCGTTATCCAGTCTGGATGCCTCTTCCTTCAGATAATCGCTCTTTGCTAGTTTAAGCAAAATAGATTTCAACGATATTTTTGTTACTTTCACTCCATCACCAATAATTCCTGAAAGCATACTCCATAGTGGTGGAGCTACTTTCTGCTGCAAATAGTATGCGTTATACCCCGAATCACTTGCCATCTCTTTATAATCTTTACTATCCCAAACTCCCTTAATAAGAACTTTTTCTACTTCTGTTAAATACCTTCCCGTAGATTGAAACACTTGTTCTTCTAATACAGCTAATACTCTTTTTACGTCTAAAACTTGGCTTGAATTCATGCCGACTTTTCCTTACGTAAGTAGGTATACATACAGTTACATTTTACTCATTAGTACTTAAAATGTCTACAAAATTCACAATTATTAACTGAAGCTAGGTTCTCAAATTACCTTTCTAGGCTATATGATTTAAATGCTACATCTTAATAGGGAGATTTAACGCATCTCTAGTACATTATCCGGTCTAGCTTGAGCATAAAACTGTGAAAGAAGTTGACCAGCGTCAACCAAGGAACACCGCATGCGGGTATTTTTGATCACTGATTAACTCAATGGGTTTGTTTTGAAAAGCTTGTGTCTAGGTATCTTAACCTAAACCAAATATCTTCTACTAATACATTTGAGTGAAAGCTCTTAGCTCAACTGAGTAAAACGACCAGAACTTCTGTAAAATCAAGCTAATTGAAAGGAGGCATGGAGGTGAAGATACAACAGTACGACAACCTAACGCAGAAAGCGCCACTAAGGAGTCGCGCTTTCTGCGTATTGCAAATTTCATATTGATCTAGAGCGGGTTTGATCTCGAAGGAACAAAAGAAGTTGTCGCTAAAGTTTGGCCACTGGTGCGACTACTAAAATTGTCCGAGAGTTTTTACCGCGCTGCCAGATCCATTATAGGGTCTGCCGCTTGGAAAGTCCATTCCTTGCGGGATGTTTTTGCTGTCAAAATTCATAAATTTTAGGTAAAGTTAAGTTTGGTTAAGAAAGATTCCGAATTTTGTAGTTAAAAGATGTAGCAGCGCGAATAACAGTTACCACTTATCAGTCAGAGTCTTTGATAACTGATAACTGATACAACCCCCGAGTAAAAGCTTGTCAACCAAGTTATCAGGGAAAAATATCGTGAAAAATGACATAAGGCCAATACAACAGGGTGTCCGGGTTAAGGCTACATCAAAAATTTTTTCAAACACCTCTCCTAGTGATCACGACAGGAGAGAAACATGCTGACAGTAGATAGAGAAACCAAATCAGAACTTCATTACGATGATCTCAACAGTAGTATCAAAGACACCTTCGCTGCTCTTGACCAATTTGAGTTGCAAGCAGTAGAACAGGTTCGCATCATGCATGACGAGCAGATGTACAGAATCGCTGGATACAAAAACTTTGAAAAATATTGCCAAGGCGAATTGCATATATATGGCGGCTATCGGCGTATAAATCAACTCTTAGGGGCATCAAAAGTTATTGTTGCAGCAGGGGAGTTGGGGTCACAGATTAAAAATGAGCGCCAAGCCCGTCCTCTTTTGAGGTTAGCCAAAGAACCAGAAAAACTTATTGCTGCGATCACACTGGCTCTTGAATCAAACCCAGACCCTAGTGAATCAGATTTCGCAGCTGCGGCTAATATTGTTGCCCCAATGCCTTTAGGCAGAAAGCCATTCCATCAGGAACCATTGGTTCCCAAAAATCAGGAACCATTGGTTCCCAAAAACATGAAAGTCACAATTTCATCACCAGAACATCCCCGTTATGGAGAATCGGGAGTAATTGAGGCTTCGGCTCCGAATAATTCGCAGCAGATTGTCACCTTCTCTGATGGTGAAAGGCTGCTGGTAAACAACACTGATTTGGATGCCGCAATTGTGTCCCAATCGACTGAGCGTACATATCCTAAAGTTTATGCCGAAGCGATCGCAGCACTCAAAGAGCAACACAAACTTGAGTTAGAGCGCCTAGAGCAGGAATTGAGGATTGGACTACAAGCAGAAGCGGGGGCTAGAGCCGAAGCCCAAGTAAGTGAGCAAATCCAATCTCTGCAAGACCTGTACAAGCAGCAGAGGGAGCAAAATATCCAGTTGCAGCAGCGATTGGATGAAATGGAGGGGTTGAGAAAGCTCGATATTGAGAATCAGCAACTCCACCAACGTATCCAGGAACTAGAAAACGCACTACTTGAACGCCCTCAACAGCAGTGGGGAAATACTATGACGCAACAGGCGACTATTGTGTTGAACAAGCAAGTCAAAGAGGCGTTAGAAAAAACCATTGATTTGCGAACTCTTGCAGCCGAACCCCCCAAAGAAAATGCCCAAGAATGTCTACGGCTCATGGGCATGGCACTGAAAAACCTAAGCGTTGCCATGAACAACACCCAAGCTCTCAAGGCGGCAGCGATAATTTTGGGGAGTGAACCCACAAAAGAAGCGATCGCAACAAGGACGGAGCAATTACAACTATTACCTGTGGCTATTAGGGAAATTAGGCAAGTACTTGCTCGTCTTGAGTTTACATGGCAGGAATTTTGGGCTGTGGCTGAAAAATACGAGGTGATCAAAGCAGACTACTGGGCTGAACTTACCACCCAGGAGACTGATTTAATCACAAAAGAAAAGGAAAAACAGTTAACAGTTAACAGTTAAGCTGATCGTCATTCATTTTTCGAGGTTGATTCGCTGTAAGGATAACCCTACGGGTTCTGCTCCCGCAGTACAGAGGGAGATTTTATGCAACTTACAGCAGTTTTCGAGCAAACCCGCCACAAAAATAAATCCTAAAACAAAGCCCAGTATTGCTTTTAGTTGTGGCACATTTGATTGCAATTCGCTGTAAATAAATGCTCCGTCCTTATCGCTGATAATGCGGATACTTGATGACTGATGAATGCGGCATAGGTGCAATGTCGCTCAGATTGTCATGGAAAAATAAAGGTATTGAATGTGAATACAAATAAAAATGCAATTAAGAGTGGCAACAAAGAGCCATTCGAGCCGAAACCAGATTGCAAGGTATCAATTGAGCAGATATTACACCCAATTGAATACCCAAACAATCTCAAGGCTGCTGAATACCATGAGTTATATGTTGGTAGTGCCATTCATCCAGCCCTGATTGAGAGCTGCTTCTTCCACATCGAAGGAGAATCAATTTACGATTACCTGTTTATCTCCAACAAAATCCCTCGAAAAAATGCAGGTCGAGTCACAGATGCATACATAAGGCAATATCAGCATCTATTGCTGGGAGGAACATGGATTCAATCTCTTGACCCGTTTAAAAACTGGCAACCAATGGAGTGGGGGCGGATTAAGCCCAACTTCCCGCGCATTGATTGGGAGAAAGGTAAACCCGTCAAATACGAGTCACCCCCCAAAACCCCCAACCGCGTTACCTACTTTGATGTTGCTAACCCCATCTGGGACAAAGTAGCAAAACGTTATTTAATTAAGCGCTATCATTCCCTTTTGGCCCTGCGCTTACTGGATAAACTCAATCCACTAATATTTTGGGAGTGGGTGAAACAGCATCCAGAGATTCCGATAATATTATGCGAAGGGGAGAAGAAAGCCGCTTGCTTGCTGAGTCTGGGGTTTGTAGCGATCGCACTTCCGGGAATTTGGAACGGGCGCGTGGGCAAACAAGATTTTGATGAACGGTTGCATCCTGACTTAGTACCAATGGCTCAGGCGGGGCGCAAGTTCATTATTTTATTCGACTACGAAACTTCTTCTAAAACCAGGTGGTCGGTGTTTCAAGCCACTGTTCGCACTGCAAAAGCAATCGAATCGGCAGGTTGCTTTTGTGAAGTTGCATTACTGCCGGGGCCAGAAAAAGGCGTTGATGATTTTGTAGTTAGTCGCAGTGAAGATGCCAATGCACTACTAACTGCAATTATAGACGATGCCAAATCACTTGCCGATTACCAGCGCTCGTATCGGGCTAAGAAATGGGGACTTAGCAAATACAAACCAGATGTCACTATTAATATCAAGTATCTCTCTGAGGCTTTGTGCATTCCTGAACTTGAAGAAAAATGCTTGAGAGTGCCTGAGCTTTATGAGCTTGAAAAGGAACAACTTTTCACGCCATCTATAAAAGGACATCAAAGAAACAAGGAGTCTACCAATTCTGGCGAAGTTGATTCATCCAAATCGAAGAAATCCCCTACCTTCAATTTCCCAAAATCAGGACTGGTTGTACTCTGGAGCGACATGGGTACAGGCAAAACTGAACTTATGCGCTGGTGGCGTAACCAAAACCCCGACGCGCGGTTCCTCAACAATGGGCATCGCGTAAATTTGCTGAAAAATCTTGCCGAACGACTCAAAACCGCCATGTACTCTGATTTGGGTTACACAGGTTTAGCTCAAGCCCAAGCCCTTAGTATTACTATTGACAGCTTGCATAAGCTGAATACTCAGTCTCTCACCTACGGCTGCATATTTATAGATGAAGCCTGCCAATACCTTACCCACCTACTACACAGTAATACTTGCAAACAACACCGTGCAGCAATACTTGAAGTACTGGAATATATAGTATACAATGCGCCACTGGTCGTCATCGCTGATGCACACATGGATGATTTAACGGTAGACTTCTTTCTTGCAATGCGACCAAAAGGTGAAGTCCCGTACATTATCAAAAACGAGTGGCGAAACGGTTCACGCACAATTTATTGGTACGAGGGGGATAATTCAAGCGCCCTAGTCGCCCAAATCTCGGCAGCGCTGATGCTTGGTGAGAAAATCATGGTTGCAAGTGACAGTAAGCGTTTCATCAAGAAACTCGACAAATCCTTTACTATCAAGTACGAAGAATCTAACTCCGAAAAATCACATACACCACAAAAATGGCGCATTTGGTCGGTTCATTCCGATAATTCTGGCAGCGATGAAAATGTCGCTTTCATCAAAGATATCACCAACGCCGTCAAAAACTTTGATGCCTTGTTCACCTCTCCCAGTCTCGGTACTGGTGTCGATATTTCTGAGTATCATTTTGATGTTGTATTCGGTGTCTTTCACGGTGTTTCCCAAACCGCTACTGAGTGCGCTCAACAACTGTACCGCTATCGTCCAAAAGTCCCGTTTCATATTTGGGTGGCCCCACGTCCTCCCTTTGGTTACAAGGATACCAATGCTACCAAGATTAAAGAGCGCTTGCTCCAAACCAATGAAATGACCGCTTTTCTGTTGCGGATTGACCGTCAAACAGGTAAGCGCGGAGCCGAGAAAGATTGGGCGCTTGAGGCTTACTGCCAAATTCTTGCCAACCGCCACTATTCTCTCAATAATCTGCGCGATGATTTGCGATCGCTGCTCACCGAAATGGGCAATACATTTATATGTGTGGGCAGTGATGATGATACTCAATCCCGTGAAAGTTTAAAAGCAGCAGCAGAAGCTTTGGATCATGCCCACAATTCTCATGTTGCCAAGGCTAAGAATATTACTTTGAGTGAGTACCGTGCCCGTCAGAGCAAAGATTACCTTGACCCTAGCGAAATTTTTGAATGTGAAAAGTTCCGCATTTCTGATTCTTACGGCATCGAAGTAACCGAATCACTCGTAGAAATGGATAAAGGTGGCCGCTTAATTAGAGCAATTGCTGGACTTGAAGCCATTTTAGCCCCACCCGAAGAATCGTTTACTGACCCCAAAACTGGGCAAACTTATCCTACACCACCAACAATTGTCACCCAAAAAGACCGCACCGAGCGCGACAATCTACCTTTGTGCATCGACTGGGGCAATTATTCGGCGCGGTGGCTGGCTAGATTTAACCTGGGGCTGCATCAGATTCTCACTTCTTTAGTTGCAGGTGAGGAAGTTACCGCCTCGGATTCCACCTTACTCAAGATGAGGGACATCGCTATACATTGTGCTGCTCACGTCAAAGCAATTCTTGGGTTTACTATCCCCAGCGACTGTAAGCCTATTTGGTTGCTAGGAACTTTAGTAGAGCAGCTGGGGCTAAAGTTGACTTTCCGTAAGCAAGGTAAACGCGGTCAACAGGTGAAACTTTTCTCTTTATCTAAAGAGCAATTGGAATTTGCTCTCCAGGTAATTGCTCATCGCGTGGAAAAGCGTAATCAAAAAGAAAATCGAACCTATTACGCTGCTCAAACCCCTGCTGTGTATAGTGTAAACCCTAATCAGCAGCCCGTATCCATCCCCCCCCTTGATGCTATAGGGAACTCCCATTGCCAAGGGGAGGATACTACCGAATTTGAGTCGCCCCCAACCGATCGCATTACGCTACTCCACTGCGTAGAAATACTTCGCTCTGGTATTTCTCGTGGAGTAGACGCAATTAAAGGCATTCTCAAGCGATGGCAGAGTGATTTGCGCTGGGAGACGGTGCTGGAACTTGAAGCGATCGCGGCAAATGAACTGCGACTTGTGGAATCTCAAGTTCCTGAATTTTATGAATGGCTCTCGGAAGAAGTGTTACCTATGGAGGGGGCTGGCTAGAGAAAAATCCCTTTGGCATTTGAAAGCTGTTTTTTGTTTCGTTCCCGGTAGCAATTGATGCCACTGGTTCCAATTTGTGCTGCATTTTCACAAGTCATGCAAAATGTTAAAGATCCATCAAGTTTAAAGCGCTACTGTCATTGGGTCTAGCTTTCAAATAGCGATCGGTGATGGCTAAATTGGCATGACCCAAAGTTTCTTTCACCAGCACTGGATTAGTCCCGCGCTCAATCGCGTGAGAACCGTGGGCATGACGTAACCAGTGAGCAGAAACCAGTTCGCTTAATCCAGCTTCTTGTGCAATTGCTTTGACAATCGGGTGCAAGTTTTGACGGTCGAGATGTCCCCCTTTTTGACTTCGGAAAACTGCGTCTGTAGGTAAAGCTTGACCTTTGAACTCCATTAGTTCCGCCCACAGTTTCGGCTTAATGAGAATTGTGCGATTTTTGCTCCCCTTGGCTTTTCTCACGTACACCTGTCCACTATCACTGCGGGGTGTCAAATCTACCCAAGTTAAATTACAGATTTCACTTGCCCGTAACCCTGCCTGATACAAGAGTTTGATAATTAACAAATTACGTAGGGCTGTGTACTGTCGTTTGGAAGTTTTCGCATCAGCTAAATGCTTATTGGCTGCCCGTATCAACAATTTAATATCAGCTTCATCGAGATAGCGTTCGTTGATTACATCTGGCAATTCACCCAGTTTTAGTGCCATACCCACATTAAAAGGGAGATATCCAATTTTATGAGCGAAACTAATCAAGCTTTTAGCACAAGCTATGTATATCCGCTTTGTGCTTTCGGCATTGCCCCCAAAGTCAGCGGCGTATTCTACCAAGTCTTCATAAGTCACTTTTTTGAGCGGCTTGTCCAGAAAATCCAGAAATCGCCTAGTGTATCGCTGGTAAGCCCGAATAGAAGACGACGCTTTTCCCTCCAGCCACAGCGCAATCAACTTCGCCTCCGCCTGCGCTACTGGCAAGGAAGCAAGAGCCTTTCTATGCGCTGTTATGTGGACAAGAGAGAGCGTCATTTTTATTACTCCCTTAAAAATCAGACACAATCACAGTTTCGTCTGGTTTTATAGTGTCTGATTTTTATTGTCCTTTAAAATGGGCGTTTCAACTCACCCTCAAGCGAATGAAAATTTCTCGATTTTTGCGTATAGTACACCTCTAATACTGAGGAGCGTGACAAACACAATACTGTTATGCAATTGTTCAGCAGGGTATTTATTTTGAAAAGCCTAAAAGTAGGTGAAAAAAATAAACTAAAAATGACTTTATAGTTAATAAATGATATAAGAGGTCAAAGAGCGGACTCCAAAGTTTATTTACGCCGCAGTGTACTGCTTTTTAAGCGCTATCACGCCATAAAACTATAGAGTCATTTTTAGTTTATTTTTTGAGAGTGGTTTGATTGCTTTGTGTTTAAGACACTTTTTTTCTAGAACCGCAAACGGGAGCTAGAGAAGTAGTTTCTCAAGAATTGCCAAGGCACTTACCAGTAATGAAATGCCCCGCCGTCGCTTACCAGACAGGGGGCGAAAGCACAGCTAGCTACTTCTTTTCTCACTCTTGATTGAGAGCAACAACCGCAAGCCGGGTGAAATTGTTAAGTTGAACATTTCTAAATTGCAATCGTCGGGTGCAAAAAAGCGCTTTCCAACCGCTGCTGTAATCGCGTATATCGCAGTTGGCCGTCACTAGAACGCAAAGCCTTGGATATCGCTTTCTTGGAACCAACGACAATCGCTAACTGCTTGGCACAAGTTAATGCTGTGTACAACTGTTTACGAGACAACATCATATAAGGCTGCGTATAAATTGGCAGAATCACTACCGGATATTCTGAACCCTGGCTTTGATGAATGGTGAGGCTCCAGGCGAGGGCAATTTGATTTAAGTCTGCTCTGGTCCTAACGACAGTATGCTTACGATACTGCACAGTAACTTCCATCTCTTCAGGATCAATGACCTTGATAATTCCGAAGTCGCCATTAAAAATTTCGTGATTATAATCATTAGTCAGTTGAATGATCCGATCGCCTTCTCGTAATAAATTCCCGCCCCTGGTAATCTCTACTTTGTCGGGACTGGGCGGATTAATCAACTGCTGCAATACGGTATTGAGGTTACGAGTCCCAAGCAAACCGCGCGACGTGGGGCAAAGCACTTGCACATCCGTAGCTCGATTGTAACCCAGGCGGGGAATCAAGTCTGTAATGATTTCGGATATTGCTTTAACACCATGTTTGGGGTGATGACCGCCGCCGTGCCACAGACACTCAGACACGGGATTATCGGAAATCGGTTCAATTGTGGGAAACTGGCTTCGGTTAATTTGGTGAGCAGAGGTGATAATTGCGCTCTGTTGGGCTTGCCTAAATACCTTGGTCAACCGCACCACCGGAACGTGACCAGAATTAATCAAGTCAGCAAAGATTTGACCGGGACCGACAGAGGGTAACTGGTCAATGTCACCCACTAGCAGTAGTTGGGAACCGTATTGTATCGCCTTTACCAAAGAAGATGCCAGAAACAAATCAAGCATACTAGCTTCTAGCGCGACAATTGCGGTATGGGGTAAAGGGTTTTGATTATCGCGTAAGAAGGCCATTGTCTTTGGGTCAAATTCCAACAAGCAGTGTATGGTCTTGGCTTCGAGTTGTGTGATTTGACTCAGGCGTTGAGCAGCGCGTCCAGTTGGCGCAGCTAAGGCGATAGATTTGCCCATTGCTTTCCACAGAGAGACTATGGTCTGGGTGGTGAAAGTTTTACCGCAACCGGGGCCACCAGTAAGAATCATTACCCTTGAATATGCAGCCATTTCTACCGCTAGCCGTTGCTGTGGTGAAAGTTTGATTTTACGACTCTTGGTGAAGCGCTCAATCCAGGCGCGAACACGAGGCATATCTTGTGCAACTGGTTGGCAAAATCTAGATTGTATTAATTGAGCAAGGTTCTGTTCGGTGTGAAAGTACGTTGGTAGATAACATAGCAGCGTTTGGTCTTCGCTTTTCTCGCGGATTAAGTCATCCTTGAGTGCCATGTCTTTGATAATATCAGCGAGGGCATCTTCTTCGGGTGTGTGATCTGCTGTAGTCAGCAGTTTGATAACATTCTCAATGAGTTTTGGCTGGGGTAAATAGCAATGCCCATCGGCAGCAGCTTCGTTCAAAACATGAATTAAACCAGCACGGTAACGGAACTGACTATCAGGCGCAACTCCTAAATTAAAGGCAATTTTATCAGTTCTCAGAAAACCAATACGGTAGATGTCAGCAGCTAACTGGTAGGGATTGCTGGTGAGAGTAGCGAGTGCTTCATCCTTGTACTGCCTGTAAATTTTGACTGCATAAGTAGTAGAAACGCCATGACTGTGGAGAAATAGCATTAAATAGATGTAAGAGATGTAAGAAAATAAAATAAAAATAAGTTGATAGCTAAATAAAGATATTTTGAATTGAAGCAGAGACTTCATATTTGGGTTATGCCATCGGCGACGGCGACCCGGACGCGAACAATCCCACAAACTATCGAGTTTGCCCCAGTACCAGCGATGAATTGTGTCGCGTACAGTCTGTGGATGCCATTTTAAGTATTGTGCGATCTTTAGCACTGTCCATCCAGCGGCTGATAAGCGTAGTACAGTGGCACGACTTTGAGTTCTTGGTGGTATACCTTTTGCTTGAGTGAGTGCTAGTAGGGCTTGATCTTCTATTGGTGACAGGTCAACTTTTAAAGGCGCTGGCATCTTGGTCAGGGGTAAAATATTTACGACTAAAAGAGATTATCCCAATTTGATGTGCCATTATTCTCTCTCGACTCGTCGCTGGTAAGGAAATCACTGCTGACGGCGATCGCTGTTGACTGCGCTGCTCACATCAAAAATTTTGGGTTTCACTGTTCCCTCTGACCCCAAACCGATTTGGCTGTTGGGGTTGTTGTTAGACCAACAGGGGTTAAAGTTAACTTACCGCAAGCAGAGGACAAGGGGTCAACAAGTTAAATTATTTTCTTTATCTAAGAAAGAATTAGACTTGAATTGGGTTGGTTGGTTGTGGTGGAGATGGAGGAAGTCGCCGCGACGGAACTGCGATCCAAGGAAGGAAGCGACTGTGCCTGATTTTTACGATTGCGTCTTCTTCCATTCTTCGAGAGTCAAGCAAGTTTTCCCAGTGGGTATTAATGCTGTGGTTGCTGACACACCGAAATTTGTCAGCGCATAATTTTCTACTTCTGCGTCCTTGAAGGCAAGTTCTACTACTGTTTGCTTTTCCTGCTTTGACAGAGCTTCAACCTTCACGTTTGCTGCGGTAGGAACAGCATTCGTTTTATCTCTGGTGAAATTTTTTACATTATAAAATTGCTCTTGTTCTGGCTTACCTGAGTTCAAGCATCCTTTAGACTTGACAAACAATCCTGTAGCCCAATAGCTATTAACAAAGTGTTGCTTATTAACAAACTGCACCCCATTAGCTGCCCAGACGTAAACGGGATCAACATATCCTTTAGTTTTGGGAATTTTAGTTTCGCTACATCTTACTCCATCCCGCAGACGACTTCTATAATCTCCGCATACCTTCCAAGTTATTCTATATAAGTTAGGTGTCTCTTCTACATATTGCCTTATTTGCTCCTGTACTTCCTTATCTTTTTGGCTTTGCACATCAGTTAACTTAGCCCCATAATCATTCTCTGCCTGAGCAAGGTTGTCCGCATCAGACTGGCAAGCTCCTAAGCATAGTCCTACACCTATTGAAACAAGTGCTGTAAATATTTTTCTTTTACTCATAAATACTCCAACAAATGATTATGAAAATTAATTTCCAATTTCCTTGCTTGACCAAATATCTACTTCTAACAAATGCTGAAGTACAAGCTGCAAGTATTATACATATTTCTTCTATACATGTAATCAAGTTTTAACAGTTTTTAGTTATGATGCAAAACATGGTGAGGTATCGAAGGGAAAGTTCAATTTATGGAGAGCAGGGATACTTAAATCAATTCGCAATTTGCAATTACGTTTTGTAACGGGGATTTTAATTAGGCAGGGGACTTAAACCCCCATCACTTGTTAAAACTAATTTAGATATTTCACATCATAAAACTAGCCAATAGTCAATCCCCCCTATTTGACACTTACTGAAGAGGTTGCAAAAATATTTATACTAATAAACGATTAGGGATGTGAGTATATCAATCACAAAGGCTGATAATACAACAAAGAATTTTTATCTATGTAGATTATTAATGTTAGAAATATTGCTCTAGTACTACAGTTCTGTTTTTTTCAGTACCAGAGTACGTGGATTTTGGGGTTGACT
>NZ_JABXKI010000018.1 GCF_017115095.1 Nostoc sp. NMS4
CAGGCACAGATCGTTGAAGCAGGAATCACACGACTTCAAGTCGTGTGAGGTTCAAAAATGCCTATCTATTCAACCTTTTCATACCAGATACCTACTCTCTCAAAAGCACTATAGGCAAGCTTGAGAAAATTCATTACTCTCTGTCTTCCAATTATCCCAAATTCTTTGAACTCTCTCGCCTGTGCAAACGTTAGGCGATTTTGGTCAATTATGTTTCTTTCTCTATATGCTAACTTCGGAAAATCTATAACTTTTATCTTATATTTATCTATTATTTTCTGAAAGTTTGAGTCTGACTCTATATGCTCCCAATCATCACACAGCCCTAAATTTCTCACCAGAATATGAGGGATTTTCTCACCGTAGGTATTCACTGACTGAGCAAACAGGTTGATGCTGTCGTATCCTCCTGTGGATACAAACCATTTGCAAAACATCACTCCCTGCGAACTGCCTAGTTCAATTAATTGATTATAATCAATCCACCCTTGTACTGCTCTATGGGATTGTGCGGCCAAATTCACAATTACTGGCTTCTCTATCGCCCACTCAAATATTCTATCTGCCTTATCTGCCTGTCGTTCATTCTCACTAAACACAGCATACTTACATATCTCTTTATACACCTCTGCGACATCTGGATTCGACCTATCTGTATCCACTGGTACAAATGGGATTTTCTTATCTAGACAATACTGAATCATTGTTCTGGTAAAGAGAGATTTCCCTACCCCACCTTTTTCACCATCTACCAAATGAATCGTCGGCATTACAGCTACCTCTAATAGTTATTCAAGTCTGATATATCTTTCCCCGACTGAGAACTTTTTAGCAATTTCCGCCTCAGTAAGTCACTACACATAAAAATTACACATGGTTACGCATAGTCAACGATACACAATGTTATTTGCACATCTTATATTATGGTTTCTATTTTAGTAATTGCTTCTTATAGCGATCGCATCGCTAACCAACCTCAATACCTATTTCTCTTGATCGCGCTTATGCTGAGGGGATGAAAGCCGGAGGTTCAATTTCCAATTTTTGCAGTAACTGCACTCGGTTGGTTAAACTTTACTTCTTATACAGATCCAGCAATCATCCCAGCAAGTAAAATAAAACCAATCCAGACATTTTGGCGGAACATCTTACCATAAGCAGAATTAGGTAAGTGTTGCTCTGTTAATCGTAGAGACTGCCAAACCCATCCGATAGTAGCAATTGCAAGGCTAATCCAAAAGGCTAAGTGCAGATGTATGACTACACCTAACCAAAACAATAACAAGATTGTGCCAGCAAAGAAAATTCCAATGGCTATAGGGGCATAATTACCAAAAAATAGGGCGCTAGAATTAACACCAATGCGGCGATCGTCTTCCTTGTCGCTCATGGCGTAAACTGTGTCAAATCCCAATGTCCACAGTACAGTTGCGCCCCAAAGTAACCAAGTTGGCTGGGAGATGGTTTGCGTTACTGCACTCCAGCTAATCAATACCCCAAAACCCCAAGCGATGGAAAGCACCAGTTGCGGTACGGGAAACACCCGCTTTGCGCCTGGATAAAGCAAGATTACAGGTACGGCGGCTACGCATAACCAGAAACTCAAGGGGTTAAGATAAAAAGCCAGAACAGCTGCACAAGCTAGCGAGACGATCGCAACTACAATTCCAACTTTCACAGATAAGGCGCGAGAAGCGAGGGGGCGATCGCGTGTTCTCTCCACTTCCGGATCGATATTCCGATCCCATAAATCATTCACAACACACCCAACGGCACTCGTGGCTAGAGTACCCAATATAATCACACCAACTAGAGGTAAAGGCGGTTTCCCTGAAGCTGCCAAAAATACAGCCCAAAGAGCAGGAATCATTAAAATTAACCGCCCTTCTGGTTTATGCCAGCGCAAAAGCCGGATAATTACAAGCCAAATTGGTTCCTGGGGGCGTTCTGGCATCCTTAACATGTTACTGGGGATTGGGAATTCACACTTCTTTACATCTATAGAATAACGTTATTTGTTATTTGTAAAAACATAACCGAAAGTGGCAACTTTAAATATCTTTAAATAGTCACTAACGTTATAAATAGTAGGGTGAATATACATATCTCAGTTACCCTCGACCAAACTGAGTTGCGAATGCTGAGTATTTTTTAATTTACTCAATATTCAGCACTAGCTCAACGCCCCGCTATTGCTAACAGCACTCAGTCTAAGCAAGTGTGTTGTCATAAATATCAGTGCCAGCTACCCCGACGTATCACCGTTTGCCATCACTTCTTAATAAAGAGAGAAAACTAGATGCTGAATTTAGTTTCTAGCTGGGAGAGTATTCCTACTCAACCATCTAAGCAACATCGGATTATTGCTGCCATTGACCTGGGAACAAATTCTCTACACATGGTAGTAGTCAAGATAGACCCCACATTACCAGCTTTCAGCATTATTGCTAGAGAAAAGGAAACCGTGAGGCTTGGCGATCGCAATCTTACCACTGGAGAACTCAAACCAGAGATCATTAAAAAGGCGATCGCGGCTTTAGGACGCTTCCAAGAAGTTGCCAAAACTATCAACGCTGAAACAATCATCGCTGTGGCAACTAGTGCTGTGCGGGAAGCCCCCAATGGTAAAGATTTTTTGCACACAATAGAAACGGAGTTGGGTTTAAGTGTTAACTTGATTTCTGGTCAAGAAGAAGCACGGCGAATCTATCTTGGTGTGCTGTCGGGTATGGAATTTAACAACCAGCCTCATACCATTATTGATATTGGCGGTGGTTCTACAGAATTGATTTTAGGCGATAGTCAGCAACCGCGCACTCTCACCAGTAGTAAAGTTGGTGCAGTGCGACTCACTAGCGAGTTAATCACCACCGATCCCATCAGCAATACTGAGTTTCAATATCTGCAAGCTTATGCACGCGGGATGTTGGAACGTTCTGTAGAAGAAGTCTTAGCAAACCTAGAGTTTGGAGAATCCCCGCGTTTGGTGGGTACGGCGGGTACAATTGAAACCCTGGCGATGATTCATGCACGGGAAAAATCGGGTGTGATTCCTTCCACTCTCAATGGCTACCAGTTCAGTCTTAAAGACTTGCAAGAGTTGGTAAATCGCTTGCGGAAACTGAGTAATGCTGAAACGGCTGAGATTCCTGGTATGCCAGATAAGCGGGCTGAAGTTATACTCGCTGGCGCAGTCATCTTACAGGAAGCAATGACTCTCTTGGGTAGTGAATCGGTAACAGTTTGTGAGCGTTCTCTCAGAGAAGGCGTAATCGTAGACTGGATGCTAACCCACGGTTTAATCGAAGATAAGCTACGCTACCAAAGTTCCGTTCGGGAACGGAATGTTCTCAAACTAGCGAATAAGTATCACATCAATTTAGAATACAGCGATCGCGTGGCAAAATTTGCCGAGAGTTTATTTGACCAAACTCAAGGTACTTTACACCACTGGGGATCTGACGAGCGACAATTACTATGGGCAGCCGCAATATTACACAATTGCGGTCATTATGTCAGCCATTCGTCTCACCACAAGCACTCTTACTATCTAATTCGCAATGGTGAATTACTCGGTTATACCGAAACCGAGATTGAAATTATTGCCAATTTAGCGCGTTATCATCGCAAATCGCCGCCGAAGAAAAAACATGAAAACTACCAGGGTTTACTGACGAAAGAACAGCGCCAAATTGTTAGTCAATTAAGTGCAATTTTAAGATTGGCAGTGGCATTAGATAGACGACAAATTGGTGCGATCGCTCAAGTACAATGTGAGTATTATTCACAACTTAGGCAGGTAAATCTCCTAATTTATCCATCTAAATCAGATGATGATTGTGCTTTAGAACTTTGGAGTCTAGATTATAAAAAAGGAGTCTTCGAGGAAGAGTTTGAAGTGAAATTAGTAGCGAATTTAGAAACCTCTAGCGTTCCTAACTTCTCTTAGAAAGCAAATATACCTGGCGAATGGAATTCGCGGCTACACAAACCAAGTCCGCCTATCGCGCTTGCGCTGCGCCTCTCTGCGAGACGCTTTGCGAACGCGCACCACGCGGACTCAAAGAATTTGAAACCCAGGATCGGTAGCTTTTGTTTATATAGCCGCGAATTCTATTCGCCAGGGCAAGCTCAATATCAAAGCTTGAGGTAAAAAGCAGACAAATTTATCTTAT
>NZ_JABXKI010000366.1 GCF_017115095.1 Nostoc sp. NMS4
GAACGAATGCTCCGCTTTCACCCACCGAGTTGTTGCAATAGGAAATTGCTCGACAAATAAAACGTTCATCAAGAAGGCTAAAACTACTGGGCTTTCTCACGGGGGCTCAGTAAGGAGGGGTTTAAAAATTGTTTGTCAGTGATTAGCCTCTGTCTAAGGGTAATAAATTACACAAATCCTCCAAAAGGGGGATTTGTCATCCTGAACCCTCTGGTATGCTTGCGGCGGCTTTTTACCTAATCCCTTAGTACTCAAACTAAAACTCAAATAAAAGAATAAAGAACCATTAAACTTACCTCACCTAAAATAAAGAAACAGTAAAGTCGCGTACTATTACTTGATTGAAAAGCAAGTAAATTCGTATATTAGAAACAATTCTCCTAGCAAGTATACAATTTTGTTTGCTTAGATTAGGAATTTCCGCTAATAAAAACTTTCAAAAGTACACAAAGGTAGAATTAAGTCAGATGAGCCAAGTGAAAATCCTCAACGTGACAATTGACAACCTGTCACAGGTAGAATTTTTAGAGAAATGTAAGAGTGGGATAGTTTTCACACCTAATGTCGATCACTTGATGAAACTACAAAGTGATCAAGATTTTTTTCGAGTGTATCATTCTGCTACCTACAAATTATGTGATAGCAAAGTATTGTTTTTTGTTTCTAGATTTTTGGGTTCACCTATCAAAGAAAAAATTTCAGGTTCTGATCTTTTTCCTGCATTTTATGAGTATTATAAAAGCGATGCAAATATAAAAATATTTCTTTTGGGCGCTCGCGAAGGAGTAGCCATTGAAGCTCAAAACAAGATTAATTCAAAAGTCAGAAGACGGATTGTAGTTGGCGCACACTCCCCATCTTTTGGATTTGAAAAAGATGAAAGTGAATGCTTGAAACTGGTTGAACTTATTAACAAGTCAGGCGCGACAGTACTGGCCGTAGGAGTTGGAGCACCAAAACAAGAAAAATTTATATATAAGTATAAAGATCAACTACCAAACATTAAAATATTCCTGGCAATAGGTGCGACTATCGATTTTGAAGCGGGCAATATCAAGAGAGCGCCGAAGTGGATAAGTGAGTTAGGACTGGAATGGTTGTATAGATTGTTAGCAGAACCCAAAAGGTTATGGAAAAGGTACTTATTGCATAGCCCTTCTTTTTTTTGGCTGATCTTAAAGCAAAAATTCAATTTTTATACAGAACCCTTTAGTACTGCTTATTCTATTCCTCCTGATAGTGTCTCTTCTCACATCTTGCACCAAGCCATCAGAGGTGTGAAAAAGGGCGTGAATAGCATTTTGTAAAGCAAGTAAAGATGGAAACAAGCCTACTTACCCACGCCCAACTGTTAACTCATTCGCCGGGAAGTCCCCCGCTATAGCCAGCGCGGATATATCGAGCATTTATGTGAGTACCGCGCCTGGTGTCTTCGGCGGGATGAAAGGCGGTCAACTGCTGGGTTTGGTTAGAGCTAATAAGTATTTCTACTTAATGCTTGGCGGAAATGGCGATCGCTTTTGGGTAGTTACTGCCCATGTGACAGTTGAGGGTGCGGAATGTGGGGTCGAGGGTTGCTACAGTCTCGCCCACAATCAATTCATTCCTATGCCGAGTAAAGTAAAGCGATCGCTTCATTTCCCTCCCGTTGCCTTGTCAGGAAGCCCTTCACCCAATTGAGTTAACCCAATGGGGTGATTTTGTACTGAAATAGCCTCTCACTTCAGGAATTGGATTTTTATACGAGTAGACAAAGATGTAAACAACTGAACTTCATTCAAAGAGAAACGACCATGCGTAACCTAATCAAAAAAATTGCACTACCGGCTGTCCTGGTAACTGGGTTGACTACAGCAGCTTTGCCAGCTGCCGCCAGTGCTCCAGTTACCTGGTCGCGCACCTACTACTGTAGTGAATACACCGTCACGCTACGCCAGTATCAAGATAAGTCTTTTTCCTATCAATCTCGCAGCAAATACGGCAACCTCAATCTGGGGAGAGGAACTGTTAAGTATACCGAAGGTGTGCGGGTCATTAAATTTAGGAACGCTAACACCGAGTACTGGGTATGGGATGGAACGCTGGATAGTCGCAACTTGGGAACCCTTGAGGTTTATCAAAATAATCGCCTCGTTCTCCAGCGTCAGTGCCATCGCTGAAGAAGGCTTTCTTGGAGAGGGTAGAGCAATCTGTGAAAGTTTTCCTCCCGTTGCCTCGTAGAGTTCCTTTGAACTCGTGTCGAACAGGGGTGCATCCCAATGCAAGCCAAAATACCAGGACGCGATCGCTACCTCCAGAGGGGTAAGAAAGTGCTTTCGAGTTCGGGCTTAGGTAAGAGTACCCGATCGGGTGAGACGCTACGGGCATACCCTGGATTAGGTTTATGGATGTCGCAGTAACTACAGGAATAACTATCAGATGTACCCTAACTTTCCCAATACTCGACCTCAGGCACAACAAGTGATTGACCTTAAGCTAGCTAGAGATCTTAAGGCTTATGCCCAAAGCTGGCTGGCAGTGATGAACCTTCGACGCTAGCTCTCGCCCCCTTCAACAGCTTTCAACAGTTCAACTTCAACAGCAATTTAAAGAAGTTGTTTGGTCTCGTAGCAGGGAAATTTAGAGAAGAACTACCTCATTTACTAGCCAAGTGGAGAAATAGGTAGATTTGGATATATTTTCCACAAATTATTCTACCCCCATTAAATCTGTTCAGGGTAGCATTTATCCTCAATTCATCAACAATATAATTTATTTTCTGTCGGGCGATTGTTTCAGTTTAGAGGTCGGCTTCATAAGTTGGTAATTTCCGAATTAACGCTCTAACTACCTTGGTTTGGCTCTGGCGGTATTTTTGAGCATAGGCGATTAAAGCCTGAAACTCTTTCTCCGTAATCCTAACACTAAGAACACGCTTCCTTTGACTAAGCTGTTGTTTCAGAACTTCCGGTGTGGGAGCAACAAAATCCGCCGAAGTAATAGTCCAATCCCACCCCTCACGCCGTACATTAAACTTCCAAAACTGCCCGACAGTATCGCTTGACAAATTTCCCAAAAGGGGCAGAGTAAATGTTGTCTCCGCTCCTTCTGGTGGTAATTCATTTCGTTTAATAAGTACCGTGACTTCTTGGTCTTTAATGTTTTCCACCTGTCCGACGACGCGGAACTTATTCACGCCCTTCCGCTTCAACTCCTGAGCCGTCTGTGCTTCGCTCTTCAACTTAACCAGCTCGACTAAAGGCGGATTAATACGTGGGTAGCACTTCCAAATTTGAGCAACTTTCAGTAAGTCGCGATTCGCTTTGAGTTGGGTGGCTACATCATTAGTTAGTTTTGCGGGAATTTTCAGACCATCATCTGTTAGTAAGATACCCTGAAGGAAGTTTGTTGAACTGGGTCGATAGATGCCACAGATCTTTCCTCTAGCACTATAAGTTACAGGGTCATCATGGGGTTTTACTTTTTCCATAGCTGGCTAAGAGTTGGTACAGTCAATGTACCAGAAGGGCGATCTTAGCGAGCGCACTCACCCCTTCAGTTGCTGTATCTGTCTTTTGCCTCGACAACTAGGAGCAATCCATTGCGTAGAGCTTCGTATACTTGGTTAACTAAATACTCTTGTTGAGGACTCAGAGAACCCTCAAAGCACACTGATATTAACCAACGCTGATCGTTGAGGGTAATTTCCTGAGAGGCAAGGATTTGCTCAAGAGTCTGCTCGATATTGGGTCGCGAGAGAGTAGCTTGGGCTGACATCATCCTGTGCAGAACATCAACACTTCTAATATCGGAGATTCAGCCGTTGCATCAAGTGATTAAGCGGTCAACTAGCTAGTGATCATTTCCATCTGTGCGAGTAATGCAAGTCACAAACGCCTTTCATGTAGGGGGCAAGCTAGCTCTCTTTCCTCTTATCCATAAGAATTTCAGCCTCTACAGACTTAGGCTCAATCAGTTCAAAAAGGCAAACGACATTGAAAGCTGAAAGCATTGCAGGGCAATGGTTTTAGGAATTCCATTGCCCCTCATGACACATTCGCTATATTTAGCTCTTATCGGAAAGAAAAATTCTCAGTAGCTGTCTTCTTCAACAGTTGATTGCATTCCGAGTTGGTTATTGGCACGGTGCAGGCGATCGGCGATCGCCTGCCTCATTT
>NZ_JABXKI010000036.1 GCF_017115095.1 Nostoc sp. NMS4
GTTGACAGTTCCACCGCCGCAGCTATCCTGCACCATCAGGGCTATGAAGTGATTGGTTTGACTCTTTGGCTAATGAAAGGCAAAGGTCAATGTTGCTCTGAAGGTATGATCGACGCGGCCGATCTCTGTGAACAATTGGGCGTTCCTCATCAGATTGTCGATATTCGGGATCTGTTTCAGACGCATATTGTCGATTATTTGGTGACAGGTTACAGTGCTGGGATTACGCCTTTGCCTTGCTCCCAGTGCAATAAAACGGTGAAGTTTGGGCCAATGGTGCAGTATGCTCGTGAAGAATTGGGATGCGATCGCATTGCCACTGGTCATTATGCCCGAATTAGCTATGACGAAGCAACTGGACGTTACCAGTTATTAAGGGCTGTTGACCGCAATAAAGACCAGTCATATTTCCTCTATGATTTGTCTCAAGATTTACTTGCAGCAACTATATTTCCTTTGGGCGAACTCGAAAAAACTGACACGCGCCGGATTGCGACTGAATACGGACTGAAAACTGCTGACAAGCCAGAAAGTCAAGACTTATGCTTAGTGGAAAGTAACGGTTCCATGCGGGCATTTTTGGATAAATATTTAGCCCCCAAAACAGGCGATATTGTCGATGTTACAGGCAAAGTTTTGGGACAGCATGATGGTGTCCATCACTACACTATTGGTCAGCGCAAAGGCTTGGGAATTGCTGCTGCCGAACCGTTGTATGTGATTGAATTAGATGCGGAAAATAATAAAGTAGTAGTAGGCGATCGCACTAAGGTAACTCAACCAGAATGCACTGTAAATCGGGTAAACTGGGTTTCTATTGCCGAACCATCCAGCCCAATTCATGCCGAAGTGCAAATTCGCTATCGTTCAACGGCTACACCGGTGACGGTGATTCCGTTGGAAAACTCTCGTGTCCGTTTGGTGTTTGATGAACCCCAAATTAGCATCACTCCCGGACAAGCGGCGGTGTGGTACGACGGCGAAAAAGTTTTAGGTGGCGGAATTATTGAACAATTTATTTAATAGTAACCAAGACTTACGCACTGAGATCCCCCAACCCCCTTAAAAAGGGGGCTTTAGAAGTTCCCCCCTTACAAAGGCTACGGTGTACACACAAGTAGACCCAGAGAGAGTTTCCACCCAAAAAAGGTAGACTCAAATTGCTCAAGACCGCGAACCAAAGTAGTAATACCGGGAGGTTTCTGAGACTTGTAACCAGACCAACCACCAAGTCGAGCAATAATCCAAGTAGCCCAAGCAAGGTTTTGAGGAGGATAAGGATTTTGTTGGAGTCGAGTTTTGCCTTCCAACGTAGGATCAAGAGTAGATAAGCATTGCTGTTGCTCATGAGAAAAAGCAATACTAGCAGGTAAATCAGGGTTGTCCCGTCCCTGAATCAGTTGTAAAATTCGCACAGCAACAGACAAAGCTAATACAGTTAGTCGTTGAATGGCAGAAACCGACTCTAATTGGGTAGCTTCGAGATTTAATCCGGCAGTTTTGAGGGTGGCAAACAGTTGTTCAATTCGCCATTTCCCCTTGTGTACCATCGAATCACCTGTAATCGGTAGCGAGTCATCTCCCAAGGGGAGACGCTAAGAGCGAACGAGCGTCATTATCAATTACGAATTATTTTGACTATTCATTAATTAACGACTGTTCATCACTTCTAACAGTTCGCTAGGTTGCTGAATTAAATAATCTGGATTTTGCTTGGCTAGGACTTCCGGTGAGTTAAAGCCCCAAGTGACTGCAATCACTTGGATATTTGCTTTTTTTGATGCTTCGATATCTCTGGTTTCATCTCCAACATAAATAACTTCTTGAGGTTTGAGTTGCTTTTGCCTCAAGACATTATTTATAATAGTTGTTTTACCAAAAATTGTAATTCCTGAGTAGATAAAATCAAATAGATGATTTAAATCATTGATTGTGAGAAACTGTGTAACATTTTCTTTAGAATTAGAAGTGATAATACCCAGTTTGTATCCTTGATTTTGGAGTTCTGTTAATGCTTCCTTAATTCCCGGAATTGGCTTTAATTCGGGAATTTTGTTTTTTAATTCCCCTTTAACTTTTTTAACTAGAAAGGGGATCTTAAATAGAGAAACTCCTGAGTACTTAATGATTTCCCTAGAGGTTAAGTTCTTGAGGAGGGCTAATTGTTCTGGGCTGATGTGTCTATAACCAAAGTCTATAGCTAGACGATTGGCAATACTTACAAGGGCATCTACTGTATCAGCAATTGTGCCATCAAAATCAAAAATAATTACTTTCTGGGTCATTCTTCTGCCTGGATGCGTCAAGATTAGCTAGGGCGTTGCGTCGTAACATTTCTGGCTTAATCCGCCGCAAGGCAGATGCTGGAAATCGTTTATCCCACTCCCGATCTGAGATTTGGGCTAATTCTAGCAGGTGGGGAGCAATATTATCAGGATAAGGCCCAAACTCTGCAATATCAGTTGTTTGAGCAAAACGTTGATTCCAAGGACAAACATCTTGGCAAATATCGCAACCAGCAACCCAGCCTTGCAAATTAGATGCGATCGCCTCTGGCAATTCCTTGTCCCGATTTTCAATGGTATGATAAGCAATGCAACGATTAGCATCGACCACAAAAGGCTGAGTAATTGCACCTGTGGGACAAGCCTGAAGACAACGAGTACAGCTACCGCAGTGTTCTGTATGCGGGCGATCGCTCTCTAATTCTAAATTAGTCAACACTTCTCCTAAAAATACCCAAGAGCCATATTCCCGTGTAATCACATTACCATTCTTAGCAATCCAACCAATTCCGGCAAGTTGAGCCAACACTTTATCTTGCACCGGGCCAGTGTCTGCATAATAAAGAGCTGATACGCTTGCATCAAGTGATTTTAGCCATATAGATAGCTGCTTGAGTTTTCTATGCATTACCTTGTGATAATCCCTTCCCCAACCATAACGGGAAATTTTGGCGTATTCCTCACTTTCAGGACGTTGATGTGGTGTATAGTAATTTAGTGCTACACACACTAGCGATCGCACCTCTGGCATCACTAAGCGGATATCCTGACGCTTTGGGTTAGCCATCCATTTCATATCAGCGTGATAACCCAGTTCAATCCATGCTTGCAACCTCTGCGCTTCTGTGGGATTTACCTGATCTACAGCAGTAATTCCAACTTTGTGAAAGCCCAACTCGCTGGCTTTTTCTTTCACCAGACTGCTGCTCGTTACAGAATACTGATTCATTTTTTTATCGTAAATTCAAGGGTTTAAGACCCCTACATCTATGTGTAGCACCAGTTTCAGTCGAGGTTTAAATCAAGAGTCTGAAATGTCTTTAATTTTGAATTTTGTTAGCGCAGCGTTAGCGAGTCATCGAGCGTCATTTTGAATTTTGAATTGTTAACTGGATTTTGCCTAAATAAAGGCGCTTTTAATTATACATTATGTAGCTAATACCTTTAATTAAGATTTGTTACTACCTTAGATGTAGCCCGTTTTAAGCTGGGTAGCAAATCAAGACTTCCATCGTCAGGAAGATTTATGAGTATGTAGTAATCTATCTCAACAGCAGCTTTTTTTTTACCTATTTTTGTACTGAAATTAATATTCAGATACCATAATCCAGGTAATTTTATGACCTCTGCTGAATTTATCTCACCAGCGCAGTTTGAAGAAGAATTCCAGATTGAGGGAATTACAGAACTAAGTGTACGGCGTTATTTTGAAACCTTAAATGCAGGAGAATTTGAGGCAACTGCTGCCTTATTTACGGTAGATGGTGTAATGCGTCCGCCCTTTGAATCTGATATTGTGGGTACAGATGCGATCGCAGCCTACTTAAAACAAGAAGGTCAAAACATTAAAGCTTACCCGAACACAGCAATAGCTGAGACTTTAGAAAATGGTGATATCCAAGTCCAGGTAACAGGCAAAGCCCAAACTTCTTGGTGTAGTGTCAATATTTTGTGGCTATTTATCCTCAACCAACAACGGCAAATTCTTTATACTAGAATCAAACTTTTAGCTTCCCCCAAAGAGTTACTTTCTTTACGTCGTGAAAAGTAAGTAGCAAATAACTACAAA
>NZ_JABXKI010000315.1 GCF_017115095.1 Nostoc sp. NMS4
AACTCTTGTAGAGACAAGGGTTAATCGCGTCTCTACTTTTAACTCCTAACTCCTACCTAACTCAGCACGGGCTAAACGCCTCGCTACCGCTAACAGCACTCAGCACTCCTAACAATGTTCTTGCTTTGCCTTATGTCCCAATTGTAGCAGTAGGTGTTTTTTGACGAAACTTTTGGCTAGTGCTAACTTATCTGGGTAGTCTTGCTTGCAATGCTATACTGATTACCCAACTCGATATCTAGAACTATTTTCTGGAAGTGCGCTCTAAATCTACAATAATGGAGATAAGGTTCGCCCTCGCTGCTTATTAAGCTGCTTACCTAATTGTTACCGATTCTACATGTGGGAAAATTGGGTTCACCGGCAGTTCCTCCTAGTTAAAAATCAGAGTCTAATGGCGTAAAATTACCTTCACTCTAGACAATCAAACACCTGTAGTTTCCACGCCACTTGACGGCAGTTGCTCCACTTGGGGAGACCCCAAGACCGCACTGCCTCCTCCTCTTGGGGAGACCCCGATACCGCAGTGGCTCCCCCTGCATAGCGCTTTTGGGTAGTATGGATTCTCTAAACCCAGCTTCTCAAAAACCCGTCGCGTAATTACTTAGCGGGGCTAGATTTTAATCAGGCGTGCAATCTGAAGTTTGGTTAGGTGAAGGGACTTGAACGCAAGCAAATTCTGAGAGCATCGTGCAGTGAGAAGTTCGTAAACGCCCAGAGTTGTCCGTGGGTCGGCTTCTTTGCAAAGGAACTGTGGGAGTAGTTTCCCGCTTTTACTGGGTTGGGCTTCCTTTCCTTAGAACTTAGGAAGCCAGACTTCAGGGCAATTAGTTTCCAGCTTGTTTCTGTAAGCCGTGAGGTATACAGGAAAGAACCAGATTAACAACAAATGATGTTTTGACCAAAGGTCGGTTCACTGCATGGAATTTTCAATCGCTACACTCCTTGCCAATTTCACCGATGATAAATTGGTAGCTCGGAAGGTTTTAGAAAAGAAACTTGGCTGTGAAGATGAAAAAAGTTTACAAAAACTTCACATTGCTTTAGATGTTCTGGAAAAAATCGGTATTTTAGTGAAGGAACGGGGCAAGTATCGGCGTGTCTCAGAAGAGGGAATAATTGAAGCAAAACTCCGTTGTTCTAGTAAAGGCTTTTGCTTTGCTATTCAAGATGTGGAAGGAGCCGAGGATATTTACATCCGCGAAAGTCATTTGAGTAATGCTTGGAATGGCGATCGCGTTTTGGTGAGAGTTCTCAAAGAAGGTAGTCGCCGTCGCTCTCCTGAAGGGGAGGTAAAGCTGATTCTGGAACGTTCTAACCACACTTTACTGGCACGCATTAAGCAGGTGGAAGCTGGTTTTCGGGCTGTGCCTTTAGACGATCGCTTGCTGTTTGAACTCAAGATTCAAGCTAACGGGGCAAAGTTAGAAGAAGCGATCGATCATCTGGTTCATGTGGAAGTTTTGCGTTATCCGTTGGCACAATATCCTCCCCTTGGTCGAGTGGTGCAAATCCTCGGTAGTGATGCCGAAGCTGCTGCTGATATAGATTTAGTTACGTGCAAACACGACCTTTCCCGGACTTTTCCAGATAATGTCGTGGAAGCCTCTGCCAGGTTGCCTAAAAAGCTCCTGAAAGCAGACCTGAAAAATCGCCTAGATTTACGTAATTTATTTACTCTCACGATTGAAGGGGTAAATAGCGATACCAAAATTATCGAAAACGCTTTTAGTTTAGAAAAAAACTTAGCCGGAAATTGGCTTTTGGGCGTTCATATCACCGATGTTTCTCATTATGTGCAACCTGATGAAGCCCTAGATAGAGAAGCACTCAAACGGGGCAAATCAGTGTATTTAGGAGAATTGGTGTTGCCAATCTTGCCCCCAACTGTGGCAGAACGCTGTTCTTTAGTACCTGGGAGCGATCGCTTAACTATCTCTTTTTTAATTACCATTGATCCCAAATCGGGAGAAGTGCTGGAGTGGGAAATTCAACCCAGCGTGATTAACGTCGAGACGGCGCTAACTACAGAACTTGCCCAAGCAATTCTCACAGGTGAAGCTGAAGATAAATCATCACAAGTTTCCCAAATCCTGCAAGACCTCCAAGCCTTGCAAACAGCCGTCAAACAGGTACGCTTGACTCGTGGTAGCCTCCAGTTAAATCTACCGCCCAGCCAAAACGCCTATTATGATGAGGGGATTCTTGGCGCTGTGGTGGTGAATGATTTACCAGTGCGATCGCTACTCACAGAGTTGGTACTGTTAGTTAATCAACTATTTGCAACTCACTTAAATGCTCTTGGTGTTCCGGCAATCTGGCGAGTTCAAGGTACTCCCGATGTTGAAGATGTCCAGGAAATGCTGAAATTGGCAGTCAATTTGGGTGTTGACCTCACACTAGATCCCGAAGTTGATATCCAACCCTTAGATTACCAACATTTGACTACAGCTTTTGCTGAATCTCCTTCAGAACAAGTTCTTACCTACTTATTACAAGATACCCTGAAGCCGTCTGCATACAGCACCACTAAAGGATCTCACTTTGGTCTGGCACTACCGCAATATGTTCACTTTAGCGCTCCCTTGCGGCGTTACCCAGATTTGCTGATGCAGAGAGTGTATTACACGCTACTCGAAAACGGACGCGATCGCCGCAATACCCGTGTGAGAGAGCGGGTTAACCTGCGCCACTCCTCCAGCCACGAGGAAATTAACTGGAACGTTTTACCCCCAGAATTGCAACAAGAACTGCAAAGCGATTTAACTAGGGTAATTGTCCAAATCAACGACCGAGAAAAAGAAGTCCAAGAAGCCGAAGCCGATTTAGCCGGACTGCAAAAAGCCCAACTGATGAAGCAACGCATCGGTCAGGTATTTCAAGGCGTAATTACCGGGGTTCAATCCTACGGTTTCTTTGTGGAAATTGAAGTACCAGCCGCCGAGGTGGAATCTAGCAGTAATCCTGGTGTGCCTTTGCGGGTGGAAGGATTGGTACACGTCAGTTCTCTCAAAGATGATTGGTATGAATATCGCGCCAGACAACAGGCACTATTTGGACGTAAAAATCGCGCTTCTTATCGATTAGGCGATCGCGTTGCCGTCCAAGTTAAAAGTGTCGATTACTACCGTCAACAAATTGACTTGGTAACAGTCGGTAGCGATGGTGTACCAAAAGGTCTAACTGGCAATGATTCCCGTGACGAGCTTTCAGACCTCTACTTACCAAATGACATTGAGCCTGATGACCTAGACCCTTACTCTGAGGACGAGTAAAATCCACTAAAACTTACGTGTCAAATCACACTAAACCTTTAATTTTAGGCGTATCGGGTGCATCTGGTCTGATTTACGCTGTTCGGGCGATCAAATTTTTGCTAGAAGCGGAGTATAGTATTGAATTGGTTGCCTCTAAATCAACTTACATGGTTTGGCAGTCAGAACAGGAAATTCGGATGCCACCAGAACCAATTCAACAAGAACAATTCTGGCGAGAGCAAGCTGGTGTTGCACTTTTGGGTAAACTCCGTTGTCATCCTTGGAGTGATGTCGGAGCTGGAATTGCCAGTGGTTCCTTTGCCACTCTGGGGATGATAATTATTCCATGCAGCATGAGTACAGTGGCAAAGCTAGCAGTTGGCTTGAGTTCCGATTTACTAGAACGGGCGGCGGATGTCCAACTTAAAGAAGGGCGAAAGCTGGTGATTGTCCCGCGTGAAACGCCTTTTAGCCTCATCCACCTCCGTAACTTAACCTCTCTAGCAGAAGTTGGCGTGAGAATTGTCCCCGCTATTCCCGCCTGGTATCACAATCCCCAAACCATCGAGGATTTAGTTGATTTTGTAGTTGCCCGTGCTTTAGATCAACTAGATATTGACTGCATCCCAATTCAGAGGTGGCAAGGTCGTCGCTAACGCCCTGAGTGGATTTATTGTAAATTTCACAATAGTCCTAAAAAGGTAATGATAGAGATGGCTGATCGTGTCAGTAGTCAGTGAACAGTAATTAGCGAAGCATAATCAGACTGATAACTGACCACTGACAACT
>NZ_JABXKI010000381.1 GCF_017115095.1 Nostoc sp. NMS4
CCATTTGAAATGTCTAAAACCCTTACGTAATGGTAATTACGAATTACGAATTACGAATTACGAATTACGAATTACGAATTACCCCTTGCGGTACTAGTCCCCAATCCGCAGACAATGAACTAAACTAATTACTTGTAGTGTAGTTTTGTAAAATTATCTTGACCAATTGTTTTATGATTATGACACTTTCAGCAGATGTTTACGGGATGTCCACAGCACCAACTATAGCTCCTGAACGGTCTAATCAAGTTATCCGTAAGACTTATCCCAATTACAAAGTGATTGTATTAAACGATGATTTTAATACATTCCAACACGTGTCTGAATGTTTGATGAAATATATTCCGGGGATGAGTGGCGATCGCGCGTGGGAACTGACTAATCAGGTACACTATGAAGGTCAAGCGATCGTCTGGGTCGGGCCCCAAGAACCTGCCGAACTTTATCATCAGCAGCTGCGCCGAGCAGATTTGACAATGGCACCTCTAGAAGCAGCTTAATTAATTATTATGGGCAAACCCCCCGTAGATCCCCTCCGCACGGCTTCACAAAAAGCTGCCAGACTGGTTTGGAATCACTCAACACACCTTTCTGGACTGATCCCAATTTTAGAACGTCTTTGTCAGCAAGACGGTATCCAAACCGTGACACCGGGAGTAATTGGACGGTCAAAAGGTCACTGTCCAAAAATGCAACTGCGTGTCTCAGTACCCATTCGCGGCGGCTATAAAGTCATTGCACGGCAGGGAAAAACGGTACAAGAAGTATTTATTTTAACAACTTTGCTCCAAGATCAACTAGAAACAGCATTAGCGATCGCCATGAGATGATGAGTGCTGAGTGCTGAGTGCTGAGTGCTGAGTGCTGAGTGCTGAGTGCTGAGTTAGGAGTTAGGAGTTAGGAGTTAAAAATTAAGGGTTAGGAGTTTTATTTGTCTCCCTTGTCCTCCTTGTCCTCCTTGTCCTCCTTGTCTCCCTTGTCTCCCTCATCTCCCCAATCCCTATTCCTCAACCCGATGTACTGCAAATTTGTGTAGCGGTAGACTAACAATACAAGAAAAAGTTAAGAAATATGACAGAGCCGTAGTTATTTTCAAAGTCATGATTACAGATTCCCAGCCGGGTAAAACTATTTTTTCTATGCCAAAAGCTACACAGTAAACTAGCCAGTAACTAAAGCTCATTCTAAACAGAATCCGCTCTGTTTCTTCCATATCATTTGTTTGCTGCTTACTGTCCCACAGTAACAACAGCCCAATAATGCAAGCTACAAAAGAAACAGCAACTACAAATTCGTGACCAAATATATTTAACGAATGCATTTGTGTTTATTCCCACATTTTTCAGTTGAAATTCAGTCTAAAGGAATATTCCTTGCAAGGATACAAATTATTTACAAACCTCAATAGATTAGACTTCTGGGATCAATCAACAGTCCTCACCCTCAATTCCTCCCCCAAGCTTGGGCTACGCTGTACACACAAGTCAGATCCAGTTTTATTCCAATACGCAAAAAACGAGAAAGCCCTCATGTAGAGACGCGATTTATCGCGTCTGAAAGACTGACACGTTAGACAGACGCGATTTATCTGACACGTTAGAAAGAAAGACGCGATAAATCGCCGTCTCTACAAAGAATGTACTCGTAAATTATTGCTTAATATGATTTTGAGCCACTTTCCAATAGCGTGAGAACCGCTTCAAGTCAATATAGCCGTCATAGTCAAAAAACGGTTCTACCTCTAACACTTCTACTGCTATAGAACGCTTCATTTGATTACAAATATCATCAAATCGAGGACTAGGACTATTGGCTGTGACAACTAAATTGGCATCATGTTCTTGAGCAAAAGCTAAAATTTCTTGTGCCACATTGCCACGGCGGATAACAACAGGTAACTCTAGCAAACATTCGTAGATAAAAGTCAGACGTTTAAGGCTCAATTGCCATTCCTCTATCAAAGCCTCATCCCAAACCCAGATAGCTGGGGCATCAGGGTATTTTTGTAATGTGGGATTATTTGGACTGAGACAATCTCCATGTACCCAAACAATTGGTTTATTCATTTTTTACCTTTATTTCCATGTTGCCAACTTTGGCTATTAGCTTGTTTGCTAAATTCGCCTTTGGGAAAAAGTCGCTGTTCTAATTCTTCATAGCTGCCTTCAAAATCACAATGACCATAAAGCGGACATTTCTGACAATAAACGCTTTTGGTGTAGCGTTCTAAGTTTTCACGGTTGAAAAAATACGGTTTATGACTAAAAGTGCTAGCAACCCACTGCCATGACATATTATTACTAGCAGGATCTCCATCTAAAAGGTGTTCGAGAAACCATTTGGCTCCAGCTTGCCAACGAATACGCCGCCAATGGACAACATAAGCTGCTAGCCACATTCGTGCATGGTTATGTAAATAGCCAGTTTCTCTCAAATCACGACTGAAACTGTCAATACAAACTCTGTCTGTAGTTCCTTCTCTAATATCTTGCGGCAATTCGGGTGCATATTCGCTCACAGAATAACCAGTTTTGTACTCTTCCTGGTCTTTCCAGATTTCATCTCCCAACTTCATATATAACCTTTGCCAATAGTCGCGCCAACCTAACTCGTTAATTAATTTCGTAGCATCATCTTGGTGCTGTACCTGGTTAAGGACGTAATCTCGAATTTCTCGCAAACTCAAAACCCCATAACGGATGTAAGGTGAAAGTCGCGTCACCGCACCTGTGAAGAAATTACGTGTTTGGGCATAGCGAACTGGGTCGATTTTTTGCAGCGCGGTTTGTGCTGCTTTGCGTCCCCCCACAGTTTCGCTAATGTGTCCGCGTTCTGCTGCACCTGGGAATTGTTCGCGCAGGTAGGCTACCAACTCATCACGGTTGGCAAATTCGCGTTGCATATCTTTAGTCATTGTCAGCAAATATGAATGGATGCGTAAGCATAGCTCAATATATGTACAATTCTAAAACGATGTCTACGACGGGCAACGCCCACACAATCTCCATCATGAGCAACATTCCCCAAATTGGACAACCAGCGCCAGATTTCTCCACCCCTGACCAAAATGGCAATGCAGTCACTCTCGACGACCTCAGCAGTCAATGGGTTGTCCTCTACTTCTACCCCAAAGATGACACACCGGGCTGTACCACCGAAGCGAAAGATTTCACCGAATTGTATCAAGACTTCAGCACACTAGGAGCGAAAATCTTAGGTGTAAGTCCAGATTTGGGTAAGTCCCATTGTAAATTTATCAGCAAACATAACTTGTCAATCAGCCTTTTAAGTGACCCAGAACATCTTTTGATTGAAGCCTACGGCGCTTGGCGATTGAAAAAATTTATGGGAAAAGAATATATGGGTGTTGCTCGCTCAACCTTTCTAATTTCACCTGATAAAATTATTGTCTATGCTTGGCCTAATGTAAAAACAAAAGGTCATGCTCAGGCAGTTTTAACTAAATTGCGGGAATTAGCAGCCACGTAACGCAACCGAATGCTAGAAACTGCTAGCGTGATAATTGAAGTAAGGAATTAGACTTTTTGCAAGTTGAAATAAACATGATTCAAGTCATCCAAGCCCAAAGAGACTAAAGAAATTATTAAAGGTAAAATTGATGTCTTGGTTCTCCAAGATCAGCTATGGTTGCTGATAATTGAATCTAAAAGGTCTAGTTTTTCTTTGGCAAAGGCGATTCCTCAAGCACTGACTTATATGCTGGCAAATCCTCAGCCTGAGCATCCTGCATATTCCTTGGTAATGAATGGAGAAGATTTTCAATTTATAAAGTTGATAAAACAAGATAAACCAATGTATGCTTTATCTGATAGATTCACTTTATATAGACGCGAGAATGAGTTATATAAAGTTTTGAATATATTAAAAACCATCGGTCAAGTTTTAAGTTGATTATCTTTGCTTTTCCTATTTACGTTAATAGTGTCATAATAGTTATATTGCATCTTTTAAACGAATTATGGTTCAATTTATCCAAGCACAAAATGTCGGGCTTGCCTATTTGGAAGAA
>NZ_JABXKI010000314.1 GCF_017115095.1 Nostoc sp. NMS4
TGTGTTTTCTCATTAATAACAGTTACTTCACACCAATTAACTTCGAGACTTGAGTCATCATCTCGTAAGGGAAGTCTAGAAGCATAACGATAACGATAAATTAGATTTTTTCGCCCATCCCATTGTTTCTTTTCAACAGTTGAAACTTCTCCGCTTCTTTCTAAGAATTCTAGCCATTCATATAAAGTTTTATGCGACGTTTCCAGACAAACAAAAATAAAATTATAGCCTTGTTTTAGAGCCAATTTACAAACAGGTTCGTGAGAATACAAGTCGTCTCCTAAAAGGGTTATAGGATAACCATAATTATTTTGATGATTCTTATTTAACCATCTTTTAACAGCCGCATTTTCACAATCTTGTTTTTGATGTCCATCTTGTTTTTTAATAAATTCTGGTGGCAAATTAATTACTTGTTTTTGATTAGGAGAAACTATAATAGGTGTAACACAGCCATGAAAATAAGTTGTAGTTCCATTTCGATGATTACGACAACTACAATGAGGACAATTAATTTTCTGAGATGAAAAATATTCTGTGCCATCTAATGCCACTAAAATTTCTCCCTCTAAGTAGAGAAATTTTGACAAAACTCCCTTTTTCTCTAACCATTCATAGACTTTTTGAAAAGTCATAAATATAGTAGTAGCTGGCACTGGATCTAATAAATTTCTTATTTGATTATCACTGGGGATTCCCTTAATTGAAAATAAACTTTCAGCATTATCTTTTCCCTTATTGCTTTTCATTAAACGTTGATGCTCTAAAAAAGACGCTGACTGCGTAAAAAAGATAGAAAATGCTGCCATCACTGCGTCTTCTACCTGATATTTCGTATTATTTCCAGGTTTCCTTTCATCAGGTAAGTCATGTAATGATGACCGTAAAAATTGTATTAATTCAGGAATTTCTATGGTCGCTGCCTTTTGAACCATCTTGGAGTCGTTTGACTAATTAATAATTTTCAATTCACCAATTTTACCAAAGCTCTACAACTATTAATAATTTGTTATTTCGATTGAGTTCTATATTCTCATTCATAGAACTATTTTCCTGAGTTTACCCTTAGTTTTCAGGCAATCCCCTCCAGATTATTGAGTATTTATACTTAGTTGATGGGGCAATTATTTTTTAAGCTATTTCCTTTCTCTAAAAAAACTAGTTATTTTGTACTACATTTTGATTTTCAAAATGGGGTTAATACTCTATTTATTTCAAAATGAGAATTGCTGAAGCTGTATTTCTTCCCTTGAAACTCTCTCTGGCAAGAGTTCCAGTTTGTCATCTTTGTTTGAAGAAACGTTAGCTCTACTTTTCCTCAGTTCAACAACATTTGAGGCTTTCTTAGAAGCTGAACGTAGACGCTTTTGTTCTGAGCGTCTTTTTTCCTTTTTGTCTTCTTTACGTTCCTCTACAAGTTCCTTCCGTTTACCTAATGCTAATAAGGCATCATAGTTAAAATGCTCCTTACGAGCTTGACTTCGCTCTTTATTCAAGGCTTTCAATTCTTCTAGACTCAAATCATGGGTATCCATGTTTACGGCATGAGCGTAACCCAAAAATTCTTCTCCATTATCATTAGTTTCGCAACTGTAGATATATAAAGTCAGGATATGGTCTGGATCATATCTCAGTGTTACAAACTCACCTCTATATGCCTTGAGTGATTCTCCTCGATAAATCAGGTTTTCAAACTGTATAGATCCATGCGCTTGAACAACTCGTTGCGCTTCTTTCATCAAACAGATATCTAATTCTCGCTCATTCAAAGGTTCAGGCAGTTTTCTTCCCATCCCTCTAAACCATCGCTCAAATCTTGTTTCGCGGGGATCTTTGGGATATGGTTCGTGGTTATAAATATCACAAAAGAAACTAGCTAGGATCTTGTCTATATCTTGTATTGTCAAACACGCTTCTTTCTCTGCATTTTTGGGGCGTTCCTGAACATTTGACCCTGTATAGCCAGGTAAATCTTTGAGAACTTGAGTATTAATAGTTCCAAAAAGCCGTTCTACAATACCGCCTTCGGGAGGGCGATCGCGTAGTTCACATTTAAATCCTAGTTTTTTACCAATGGCTTTTAGATGTTTTGATCCCAAATCTTTTCCACCATCAGTAAAAAAATATTGCAAAGGAGGCCCACATATTTCCCAAACTTTATTTAGCTGATAATCTTCAGGATAGTTCTTGGGCAAAATAGCATGTCTTAAGGCTAAAGCCACCTCTGTAGAACCTGGTTGTTTGATCCATAAGTGGAAACCAACAATACAGCTTGAAAAAGTATCCACAACAGTAGTTAGCCAAGGACGGTCAGACCATAAATTAGCATCACTATCAACTATGAGAATATCCAGTTCAGTATGGTCGCATTGAATAATTTGGTTACTAAAGTCAGCCCTCAATAGCTGTCCATCTTTTGTTACAACTGTCATCCAAGATCCCGAACCCGGATTTCTGATTTTTGTCTTCTGTTTATGTTGTGCAATTAAAGGATCTAAAATCCTATAAACAGTAGCTTGATGAGGATAATCTCCTGGTTTGAGCTTCAGGTCAACGATCGCGTGTCGCTTTACTTCACGAACTATAGATGCTGGTGAAATTGGATGTTTGTTTTTAATACTTTCTTCATAAATTGCTTTGATAAATTCTTGCCAGTCTTCGCTGACTCGATGTTTTCCCTTATCTGAGCGTTGTACTCCTGCTGATTCTGATAACTTGTCATCATGGTATTGCTTGAGGAGACGTTCCACCTGTCGAGTAGAAACACCAAGAGTATTTGCAACAGCCTGCTTTCTCTGAGACTTAATCGTGCGATTTGGTGATTCAGCAAGCCACTGGATCAGATTAAATGTCAGTTTATGCCTATCTGATGTTTCCAGAATAATTTGGGATGGATCTACAACAAAATTACTCTTGTCAAGAAAAATAGCATCTGGAGCTTGCGTTAATTCTTCCGTAAATTCAAATTGTTTGTCTGCCATTGGAGTGAAAAACACTCATGAATAATTAAGGTACTAATGTACCATTGATTGACCAAGAATGCGACATACAATTTGATAAATACCTAAATCTTAACAAACGACATTCAATTTGATAATATAGAATTTACGACATATAAAATGCGAATTAAGCAAATTTATTTTCTGTGTAAGTAAATAGTTTATAATCCTTACAGGATAGAGGTTTCAGCTATTTAGATGCTGTTGCGACATATCTGCGAATAGCGACATTTAATTTGCGAATGTACATATGTACATTAAAGAATTAATGTCCATTTTTTCCAAGTTCAGGGGCATAAGTTACGTATTTTCGAGGCTTTCAGCAATTAAATCAGCGCCAGCATTTGGAGCAATCAAGGGTAGCGGCGAAATATTGGGAAACGTGATTGCTCCAGTAATCCCTCAAACGTCTGAATCACGGATTGTCACAGATTACAAGATGACACAGATTTTAACTCTGTGCCATCCTTAAATCTGTTTAATCCGTGATTTAGACAATGAGTAGCCTAAAGTACGCCGACATTACCCAAAAAATTATCGGAGCTTCCTTTGAAGTCCATAAATTCTTAGGTAACGGCTTCCAAGAAGTCATCTACCAACGCGCCCTAGCCTACGAGATGCGTCAAGCAAGACTAGAATTTGCCCGCGAAATAGAACAGCATATTTACTATAAAAACCTACCCGAACCTATCGGTACACGCAGAGCCGACTTTATAGTTGAAAACAAAATACTCGTAGAATTAAAAGCCGTAATTCAACTCGAAGATGTCCACCTAGCCCAAGCCCTCAACTATTTAAAAGTCTATAGATTAGAAGTTGGATTACTGATTAACTTTGGTAGCAAAAGCCTAACATTCAAAAGGCTCGTCATGTAGAACACGGATTAGACTCATTAAAGAGTGACACCGAAAAACTTACACAGCAAACAATCTCATCAATAACCTATCTACTCACTAAGCTAATCGGCATTTAAGCTGCATAATATAAATGTAGAGTCGATTGAAAATA
>NZ_JABXKI010000050.1 GCF_017115095.1 Nostoc sp. NMS4
TAGTAGGTATTCGTAAAGGACTAGATGAGTTTGAGCAGGGTGAAGGAATTCCTGCCGAGGAAGCCTTGGCAACCCTACAACACAAACTTGGCATTCCGCCTCGCCCATGAGCTACCAAGTTCTCATTCAACCCACCGCTTTTCAAGAAATCGAAATGTCCTATCGTTGGATGTGCGACAATCTGAGTGCTGAAGTAGCCAAAAACTGGTATTACGAACTTCAAGACGCTATCGCTTCGCTTCAAGAATTTCCTAATCGCTGTAGCATAGCACCAGAAGTAGCAGTGATTGGTCGTGAAATTCGGCAACTTTGGGTTGGAAAACGAAGAAAATATCGAGTTTTGTTTGTTGTTGAAGAAGATATTGTCGCAATTCTTCATGTTCACCACAGTCGCCAATCTTATTTAGGTGAAGAATCTGAGTAAATTTTGTCAGCGTTAACGTAGCTTACCGTCAGTATCGCACTGTTTCTTCTAGTTTAGCTTTGAGGTGCGATCGCATTACTTGCCACCAATGGCATTTTTATGAGCGTAGTTAAGATTTTTCTGATATTCTATGATTTTTTGCTGGGCTATTGGATAATTTTGGCTGGAAGATGGCACAGCTTTCATAAGTGCGATCGCAGCTTCCCATTCACTCGTAACTATCTTCCAATCATCTGGAGATTTTGCTGATTGGGTCAGGTTAGCCGCATTGATTGCTTTACTTACTGCCTCTCGGAATGTATCAGTTTGGAGTAACACAGTCGGCGATTCTGAAGCTACTGGTGAGGGTGTAACTAATACAGGCTTTGATGGTATTTGTGTTGAACTTTTAGAAGTTAGGGGGAGTCTTTCTGAAAATCTTGAAGAAAAGTATATTCCTAGAGGAATTGAAAATATTATAAAAACGATCAATAACTTTTTATTTAAACTACGATCCTTCCGTCGAGTCTCGATAATTCTATTTTGTTCATTATCCGATAAAATATTCGATTTTATTTTGTACAAACCCATTTTGTTGTGCAATACATCGACTTGTTTATCTGGATTTAAATTAATATTTGATTCACTTATATCTTTTTATTTATTGCCAGAATAAGCAGATATTATTCGATGTCTTACCAAATATTCAATTTGATAAATCAGTGCGCTAGCAGAAATATAGAATAGCCCAAATACTACTATTATATTATTATTAATATTTTGCATCTGTCTGTAGTATTCAATCGGTTCGACGTAGCTCAGATCAAATAATGATAGGACTATTGTAGAGAAAAAAGCTGCTATCAGTGTAGAAATTGTAATTACAAGCCAAGCGTACAATCCTTCCCACCAACTCATTATTCCTGGTAATAATCCTTGTGTTTTACCTATTTCGGGTGCTTGAATTTCTGACATAAACCGACTAATAAGCAAATGTAAGCAGTGATGAGTCAAAGAAATTATAGGAATTGGAGATAAGATTAACAGTATTGTAAATATAGCCAATAATTCTGGACTGCGTACAAAATATGCGATACGGTAGCCTAACTTACCAGGATTCTTGAGTACAAATATAATAGCGCTCAAAAATAGATTCAAAATCAATGCTTTTAACCAAGAACTAGGATAAGGAAACCATAAAGGCCAGTAAAACTTTTGTAGCTTTTGCTTAGTAACTTCCTTAATATTCGGCTGTGTCATGACCTTAACGTTCCTTTGTAATTACAGAGCTACCATTGCTAATACTTACTTTTTGAATAAAAACATCGGTACAAGATGATAAAATATCAGTACTGATTTGATTAGCAATAAACTCAAAATCTTGGTTTGTTAATCCCTGTGCTGTATCGCCACTTAAGTTAATACAAATAGTTAGAATTTGAGGATTGTTAGAAGAATGTTCATTATCTACTGGTTCTAAATCAGCTTCTATCATGCCCAAATCAAACTCTTTACTCCAAGCCGGAAACTCCTTACCTGTTTGTTGTCCATAAACTTTGACTCTTTCAACAGATGCAGCCCCTAAAGCTGTTAACCCTTTGCGGATAAATGCAACTAAAATTTGCTGATTTGGTACTTGGGCAGATTCTAGTATTACCTCTAAGCAAGCATCTTGGAAGGCAACATTTGCGTTGATCCCTTTGGGGTGTAGGTGGCGGTTCATCAGAGATGCGATCGCTTCTACATTTCCCTGTTTTGCAAGTTTTAGAATATTTGGCTGTGTCATAACCAGTAAAAGAGAAAATTTAGGAAAATAAACTTATATTCTCAGGATTCCCTCTTGACAGCCTTAAGTAACATTATGATGCAAAGTATCAGCTAACTTGGGCTAAAAGATTTACTATAAAGATAGTCATTTACAGACTTTTACAAAAAATATATTTCCCTTGTCTCAATATCAAAAAATCTTGTTTTTGTGCTTGCCAAATTAACAGGATTAATATTAATCAGTTAATTCCAATTTTCAATATGAAGTTTTATCAAAATCATGCTTGGCCTTCGACACTAGAAGAAGCCATAGTTATCCAAGAAAAGCTGCGCCATCAAGTAATTACTGAGGATCGACTGCAAGAACCTATCCAGTATGTTGCTGGCGTAGATATGGGTTTTGAAGCTGATGGAACAATTAGCCGTGCAGCTGTCGCAGTCCTGAGTTTTCCTGATTTGCAAGTAATCGAGACAAGCCTAGCACATCGTCCTACAACCTTTCCTTATGTTCCTGGGTTCCTCTCGTTTCGGGAAATTCCAGCTGTCCTCGATGCCCTGGAAAAGATTAAAACAATACCAGATATCATCCTGTGCGATGGTAATGGAATTGCTCATCCCCGCAGATTAGGTATAGCCAGCCATTTAGGGTTACTTATAGATATGCCGACAATTGGTGTAGCTAAGTCGAGGTTGATAGGTAAGCATGAGGAATTGGCAGAAACCAAAGGTAGCACGCAACCCTTGATACATGACGGTGAAACCATTGGGGTCGTTTTGCGATCGCGCACAGGAGTAAAACCTCTATACATCTCCAGTGGTCATCGAATCAGTTTACCGACAGCGATTGACTATGTATTACGCTGTACGCCCAAATATCGGCTACCAGAAACTACACGTATTGCCGATAGATTAGCGTCGGCAAAATAAAGCTTGTTGAATTTTTTTCTAAATACTTGCTTGCACCGACTCAATCGTGTTAGGAATCGCACAGAAAGAAGTTGAAATAGCTAACCAAATACTAGTTCCGAAGTTAGAACAATGAACGCACTAACTTTACAGTGGCATGATGCAGGTCAAGATAAAACTCAGAATATTTACGAACAACAGCCAAGTCAAAATCATGGAACTGTCCGCATTGGTCGTGACCCCCTCCGGTGCGATATTGTTCTGAGTCACCCTACTGTATCTGGACTGCACGTTGAAATATTTTTTCATCACCAGCAACAGCACTTTTATATCAGGAATTTGCGATCGCAAAATCCCCCCCTTATCGATGGACGGCAATTAGTCCAAGGTGAAATGCCTTTAACTCAAGGCACTAGCATCACTTTAGGACAAGTAAAACTCAATGTTAGTAACGTTTCTACGGGTAGCATTCCAGCCACAATTTTGCTACCACCCAATCCACCAGCACATATTGGACATCATCACCATCCACCAACACCCCCAGCACCACCAGGAGTTTATGGCTTAGAATGCCCCAAATGTCATAAAGTTTCCCCAGGAGAGAATTTGCAAATTGGCTGTCATTGGTGTGGGACATCTTTAGCTGCGGCTGTGAGTGTGTTGGTAACAAGGAGTTAGGGGGCAATCAATTCAAAATTCAAAATTCAAAATTCAAAATTAAAGAACTTCTGGCTCCTGCCTTCTCTTTCCCAATGCCCAATGACCAATGACAAATGACAAATGACAAATGACAAATGAACAAATCCAATTGAGTTGGGAAGAACCGGCGACAGGTGAACGGCGAGAACCAAGGTTGAATATGCCGATCGCTTTTGGTCGAGAATTCGCTCGCTTACCTGCTGAACTCAGGGGAGTACGGGTTTCTCGAATGCTACTTAACAGTAATGAAGTTTCTCGTTACCATGCCCTAATTGACTGGGAACAAGACCATTTAGTAGTGATTGACCAAGGTAGCGTTAACGGTGTGTATGTCAATGGTCAACCACAAACGCGCAGTGTTCTAGTTAATGGCGATACGTTACAAATTGGCCCGTATCTGATCGCGGTGACATTTGCTGCTAACGCCTCTGCACCAGATACCAGCCCTCCTTCAACGATTCACTTCAACGCAAATACTAATCGTCCAGACCCCAGCTTGCCTGTAGTACAGCCGCAAGCGCCCTTGGCAAATTTCCCACCATTGGCGTTTCAGGCGGAGAAAGTCTCTGTGCAAGCACTTCATGCGACGGGATTACCAGTAGATGAATCTGATTATCTAGCGATCGGGGCGGGATTGGGTAGCTTTTTATGGGCTGATTTGCTGCGAATTAGTGGTGTACGTGCTGACAAAATTGTGGCTTTGGGATTAGAGGCGGAACCTTATGCTCGTTACAAGCGCCTCTGTCTGAATTCGCAAATTCCCTTATATGAAAGACTGCGTTCTAATTCTGATTCTTGTCCTGATAATATTTGGGGCTGGCCTAGTTATGCCTTGCGTGAAGCTTGGGGAGACTTAGCTAAGGGAGAGATAAAGTCAGCATTCAAATATTTGTGGCAAGTGTTTGCTGAACCAACATTTGCAGAAACCTATACTCCTCGTGCGGGTAATGTCTTTGATTCTATAGATAGGGAGACGAAGCGCATTGGCTGGAATCAAATTTATCGCTATGGACGAGTTAGAGTAATTCGCAAAACTGATGATGGCAGATATTGCCTAGCCTATTCTCGCGGCCCAGGAAATTATGCTTTTTTAATTAGTCGTTATTTACATTTAGCTACTGGGTATCCAGCAATTCAGTTTCTCCCAGATTTGCAAGCTTATAGGGAAAAATATCAAGACTTTAAATCTGTTGTCAATGCCTATGAAGCCCACGATCATGTATATGAGCAACTAGAGCAACATGGTGGTACCGTATTGATTCGGGGGCGGGGAATTGTGGCTTCGCGGATTGTGCAGCGAATTTATGAAGCCAGAAAACGAAATCGGAATATTGCAGTTTTGCATTTAATGCGATCGCCTAAACCCCAAGGTAACAAATTTCAAAGAGCCACGCGCCTAGTCAAAAATCATTACGAATTTCAACCATTTAATTGGCCTAAAGCCTGTTGGGGCGGCGAACTCCGGGCAATGTTAGAAAAAGCCACCCCCGACGAACGCAAGCGTTTACTAGCAGACTGGGGTGGAACTACCACCGCCGACCGCCAAGACTGGCAGCAAATTACTGCCCAAGGGTTAAGCGAAGGCTGGTATCAAATTACCTTCGGAGAGGTATTGGATGTAGAACGAGATGCCCAAAACCGGACTATTACTCGTATCCGAGAGCAAAGCTTTGGCGAAATGAAATTGCTAGCTGATTTTATTGTTGATGCTACTGGATTAGATGCCAAAGTAGATGCTAATCCCCTACTGGCAGATTTGGTGAAACATTACAATCTCCCAGTGAATCACTTGGGGCGATTGACTGTAGCGAACAATTTTGAATTGGTAGAAATGCGTAGTGATAAAGGTCAAATGTATGCTGCTGGAGCGATTACTTTAGGTGGCCCTTATGCCGCAGTTGATAGTTTTTTGGGCTTGCAATACGCCGCATTGGTCGCCGTTGATGGACTCGCCGCCGCCCGTGCTACTGGAGTTCAAAGGTTGAATACTATAAGTTCTTTTAGGCAGTGGTTGAAGTGGGTGTTAAATCAGTCACCTTAGTATTAGGGGGCAGGGAGCAGGGAGCAGGAGAGATAGAGTATTTATCTGGCTGTTTTGAGTAGCAAATCGCAACTTCGGGGATAAAAGGTGCAACGTTGAGGATAAAAGGCGCAACGTTGAGGATAAAAAGCGCAACTTCGAGGATAAAAAGCGCAACTTCGAGGATAAAAGGCGCAACTTCGAGGATAAAAGGTGCAACTTCGAGGATAAAAGGTGCAACTTTGAAGATAAAAGGTGCAACGTTGAGGATAAAAGGTGCAACTTCGAGGATAAAAGGCGCAACTTCGAGGATAAAAGGCGCAACTTCGAGCTTTAAAGGCTCAACGTTGAGGATAAAAGGTGCAACTTCGAGCTTTAAAGGCTCAATAATTAGACAATTACGACGCTAGCAGCAGCAATATTTCTTATCATCACGCTTTCTTATACCAGTTCTCTAAAATTCAGTAACAGATTCAAACCCTAAAACCTAGACTCTGTAAGACTCTTGTAACTACGAATTACGAATTACGAATTACGAATTATGAATTAGTCCTGCGGCGCGATCGCAATCTATTTTTAGGAAGAAAAGTATATATTAATAAATAGTTTAGATTACCGATTATGAGCCTTAAAAATATATCCCCAAACTTCAACCGTCGTCAAATTATCAAAACAGCTCTCACTTTTGTGACTGGCTTAACGACGACATCAGCGTTATCTTTTTTGATAACCAAATCCACAAAGCCAGCACAAGCAATTGTTGTGCAACGACCAAATGAATTTGAACTTGAGGATAAAGATACTCACATCAAGTATTCAATTCTCAATGGAGTTTCACAGCTTGATTACAGAACTCAAAACATTTCTAAGCACTTTAGTGGCAATGAAATTCAGACATTAGCTACTGATATTGGCACACTAGTGACGGTAATTATTAGCAGACCAATAAACCCTGATTTGGGAGGAAATGTAGTTAAACTGAGCTTGCTCTTACCAATTATCAACCTAGCGATCGGAACTCGAGAAAGTCCTGTCAAAACTGAAGCCATTTTAACTACTCAAAAAACATCAGGATTTATTCGCACTCCCTTGTTTGGACAATTGCAGTCATATCAAACTATAGTACTCACCGGAACTGCTAGATACCGCTAGATACGATCTAATTTCCGAAATTAATTCTTTTGGAAAACCAATTATCAATGGCTCTATAGCAATCCTAAATGAGTTGTGAAAATCGAGAGACTCAGATCCCCGACTTCTTTGAGAAGTCGGGGATCTTATTGTTCACCACTGATTTACTCCTCCTGCCCCCTTAACACCAGCTAAAAACAGTCATTAGTATTTAGTTGGATAAAAAGCCAGTAACAACGCTAACAACGAGGAATATTCCCATCGCCAAACGATACCAGACAAATACCCAAGTGCTGTATTTTTCTAAATAATGAAGTAAACTATAAATCGCACCAAAAGCAGAAATACTAGCTGTAGTTAAACCGATAATTAAAGTTATCCAACCATTGAAATCAAGTCCAGCTTTGAAAAGTGTATGTAGTTCTAAAGCTCCTGCTAGAATAACGGCTGGCAACCCCAATAAAAATGAGAATCTAGCAGCAGTTTCTCGTTCCATCCCTAAAAACAATCCTGCGGTTAAGGTAGAACCAGAGCGAGAAACCCCAGGAATTAAAGCGAATGCTTGAGAAATTCCTACCCAAATACCGTCAGTTATTGATAATTGATTAAAAACGCGATCGCGTTTTCCAAATTTTTCTGCAACTCCTAGCAATAAAGACATAACAATTGATGATATTCCTACCACTATCAAGGCGCGGAAAGGAGAATTACAAGCATTGAGACTTTTTTTTAGTAAAAGGCCTGCAACAGCAATAGGAATTGTACCGATTAACAATCCAATGGCTAAACGAAAATATTGGTTGCTGTAATCTTGTTCAGAAATCGCCCTCACCGTTGCACCTGTTAATTTCTTTAAATCTTGCCAAAAATAACTAATGACAGCCGCAATACTTGCTAACTGCATCGCTGCACTAAAAGCACTGCCTGGATCTTGCCATCCTAGTAATCCCGGAATAATTCGTAAATGTGCTGTGCTACTAATGGGTAATAATTCAGTAATTCCTTGTACAATTCCTAAAAAAACTATTTTTAACCAACTTAATTCTAAAAAACCTAAATCGACATCACTAGAACAAGAAACAGTCGAGAAAAATAAAGAAAACATCATAGCTTTATCAATGTCTATTGTACTTTTGAAGATAGTAAGTAGTGAATATATAAATAATTACATCTATGTTAGTAATTGCTGTTTAAATAGATATTCAGCTACGATACATCTTTTTGAAATTAAACACGTTACATTGACATTAATATGACAAAACTATGACGGAGCTATGACTAATATGAAAAATTCGAGTTCCAAACACCAAACTTGAGGTTCAAAGGGTAAATCTTAGCGCTCTTGACTCTAAGCCGAGGAATGCTCTCTAAGAAACTGAGGATAAAGACCAGGAAGTAGCAAATGTCGATTACTGGTGAATTATTAACTTATTGTTGACGATAGAGCAGCACGGAGTTGCGGTCAAGCTTTAGGTATTAATACTATCGGAACCGGAGGCTTGCTGATATTAGCAAAAAGACGTGGACTAATCCCAAGCATATCTCTTGAAATTTAAGCTTTGCGTGACGCTGGTTTGCGGTTATTTTACTCAAACAACAAGCAGAGGAATAGCGATCGCTATCAATTGTAACCTCAAACAGCCTTTGCTCCCTTTTCTCTCTCTCTTCCTCCGCGCCCTCTGTGCCTCTGCGGTTCGACTCTCAAGCCTCTCATAGACATCGCCTACCTATTTTGACGAAACTTGAACTTCAGATACTCAAATGGCACTGCTTTTAAATATTTTTATACAAATAATATTTTTATCCCAAAGAGAGGAGATTTCCCAATGGAGACAAAGCTAGAATAAAAATAAACTTCGCAAACTCACAAACTGTTTATGCAATGGGCTAATTTTCTAGCCAAAGAAGCTGCTACCAATAGCTTATCTCTAGAGCAAACGGCAGCTTTTGCAAATTCTTTTCAGATAGAAAACTTAGGTAAAACGAAAGCTAAACTTGCCAGCGAATTAAACGTTGATATTGCTGCTTTTACAAAGTGGGTGAGTGAGGTGTATGACAAGTTTGCCCAGAATAATCCTGAGTTAGCGACTTTTAACAATCGAGACAAACTAGAAAAGTTACAAGCTTACCTGAGCGCAAAATATAATAGTGAATTGGATGTCCTCAAACCATTGGCGGCGATAAAATTATTAAAATCGCTAGTGGTTCGAGAACGACTGCAACAAGAACCTTGGTTTGCGAGAAGAATTTGTAAATTTTTGGGATATTTACCTTTAGCGTTAGAGTTAGTGGGAAAATATCTAGATAAAATGCCAGATTTATCTCTGGAAACACTGCTGAAGCGGCTACAGAAGAAACGAGTGGAACATGAACCAGTAGTCAATGCTAACTCATTGATGCCTGATGAATACGGCATATTTGAAGCTTTTGAATTGAGTTGGGAACAGTTGGATGAAAATGCCCAAAGCTTTGGCTGTTTGCTAAGTTTGTGTGCTTTAGCTGACATTCCTTTATCTGTTGAGACAATAGAAGATGACAAAAAACAAGAACTCAACCAGAAAGCCATAGCCGATTTACTGGAATTGCATCTTTTACAACAAAAAAGTAAAGGAATTTATCGTCTAAATCCACAGATTCGACAACTTTTCCAAGTGAAGTTGGATAAGTCAAGTGAGGCGGATGAAGCAAAAACTAAATTTGCTGCCATGATGTTAGAGGTAGCAAAGCTAATTCCGCAACAGCTTAACCCTGAAGATATTCTTAACCTCACTCCACATATCCCGCACATTACAGAAGTTGCAACCCACCTATCCGAATATGTGGGCGATGAAAATCTAATAACTCTGTTTAGCAAATTAGCCTGGTTTTATCAAAGTCAAGAACTTTATCAGCAAGCACAATTTTGGTTGCAACAGTGTGTAGAACTAACTCAAAATCGTCTTGGTTCAGAACATATCGATGTCGCCACTAGTCTAAATAATTTAGCACAACTTTACGAATCTACAGGACGCTACAACGAAGCCGAACCCTTGTTTGAGCAAGCTTTAAAACTGAGAAAACACCTGCTAGGAGAAGAACATACCGATGTCGCCACTAGCCTGAGCTATTTAGGATTAATCTACGAATATACAGGACGCTATAGCGAAGCTGAACCTTTGTATCAGCAAGCTTTAGAACTGTGGAAACGCCTAGTGGGAGAAGAACATCCCCATGTTGCCACAAGTCTGAACAATTTAGGAGCATTGTACTGTTATACAAGACGCTACAGCGAAGGTGAACCCTTACTCAAGCAAGCATTAAAACTGAGAAAACGTCTGTTGGGAGATAACCATCCCGATGTTGCCACCAGCCTAAATAATTTAGCACAACTTTACGAATCTACAGGAAGTTACAAGCAAGCCGAACCTTTGTATGAGCAAGCTTTAGAACTGAGTAAACGCCTTCTAGGAAATAACCATCCCGATGTCGCCATTAGCCTAAACAATCTAGCAGCACTCTACCGTTACACAAGACGCTACCGCAAAGCCAAACCCTTATTTGAGAAAGCTTTGAAAATTTGTGAACGGACTTTAGGCGTAAGTCATCCAACAACTATGACAGTTCGGGCAAATTATGCCAGCTTTTTAAGAGAAGCATATCACTAGCGATCGCTGCTGGTAATTCGTAATTCGTAATTCGTAATTCGTAATTCGTTAAAAAACATACCCCTCTCCATTAGCGAAGCTACGGTGTATACACAAGTCAAATTACCCCCCTTAATCCCCCCGATATATTGGGGGGAGACCGGAAATCTAGTTCCCTCCCCTTTATAAGGGGAGGGTTAGGGTGGGGTAAAACCTTGGTTAATCAGCTATTTCAGACTTGTCTATACACCGTAGATTAGCGAAGAGGGGTGATATTTTACTTACATCCTAAAGACTTGCGGGTATCCACACCAGTTTTAGAATTCACACCACTGGCCTTAACACAAAGCTTTTTCACTTGTATCCCATCTAAAATTGCATTCGTAAAATCAGTACCTGTGATATCCACGCCATCAAAAGTAGAACGCAGCATCATTGCATCAGTCAACACAGCATCACTTAAATCAGCATTCTTAAACCTTGTGAGATAGGCTATGCCTTCACTAAAATCAGCACCATGCAGATTTACTTCCTCCAAGACGCTACCGTTAAACACGCCACCACGTAAGTCAGCATTGCTAAAATTAGCATTCTCTAATTTGAGATTGGTAAACTCAGTACCAATTAAACTTTGACCAGAGTAATCCTTGCCCTTAAGTTCATCATTCCCCACAGAACGGGTAATACTAGAAGAACTTGCAGCTTGCGCCGATAGGGGAAACAAAAAAAGAACCATAGCTAAGACAAAGCTAGCTAACAGTTGCCAATATTTCATAATGTCTTCTTAATAAATCTCAACACTTGCACCATTAACTATTAAACCTTACAAAAGGGATGAGGAGACAAAGAGAGACAAGGGAGACAAGGGGACAAGGGGACAAACAAAACTCCTAACTCCTAACTCCTAACTCCTAACGCCCCAATTAAATACACAACACTGTAAAACTAGAAAGCATCTCGTAGGATGATAGATGTTGAGGTGCGATCGCAATAATTACCTGTGGCTAATCTGCAATACCTCGACATCTGGGTACAAAATGCCAATTTCACTTGAAGGGGAAATATCTTCCACAACATATACTGAAAGCCGTGCGGCATATTTGGGACGCAGCTGTGGGACGAGGAAGGTACGAATTTTACTAGCAAGGGCATTGTGTACGTCACTCCACAGGTAGCCTTCAAGATATGGGTCCATACCGGGGAACAGGGAAGGCATTTTACAAGCTCGCTTGACTGCACCTTTATTCTAGAACTTGGTGTTGGAAATTTCCCCGCTTTGCAAGGTATCGTTAATCTACTTCGCAATCTAGGGGGCTTAATTTTTGTCTAAGTCCCATTAACAGTTAGTTGTCCACTGTCCACTGTCCACCGTCCAATTTTGAAACCTATGATCAAATATCAGGCTGTTCTATGGGAATTTCGATCGCAAATTCTGCTCCTTTGCCAACCGATGAGTTACAGCTAATATTTCCTCGGTGTTTTTGGACGATAATCTGATAACTAATAGATAATCCTAACCCACTACCTTTACCCACAGATTTTGTGGTAAAAAATGGGTCAAATAAACGCGATCGCACCGACTCTTCAATCCCACGACCATTATCTGCGATCGCAATTTTGACTATATTCAAGTCTGTCACTTCTGTATGAATCCGAATTTGGGGTGTAGAAGATTGATTTCCCATTCCCTCTTCTATTGCATCAATAGCATTATTCAACAAATGCATAAATACTTGATTGAGTTCACTCGCATAACAAGTAACTAGGGGCAAGTTACCATAATCTTTGACTACAACAATTGCCGGACGATCGGCTGCTTCCCTGAGCCGATGTTGTAACATCACTAACGTATTTTCGATGTCTTCATGGATATTTACCCGCTTCATCTCTGCTTCGTCATGCCGAGAAAAATGTTGTAGCGCTAGTACAATTTCTCGAATGCGATCGGAGCCTCTATACATTGCACCTATTAGGTTTTGCAAATCCTTAATGATAAAATTCAGGTCTACATCTTTGGCTATTTGCTGAATTTTTGGTGTCGGTTTGGGATATTCTTGCTGATAGACCTCAATTATATTCACTAAGTCTTCCACATATTGACCAGCATATTGAAGATTTCCATAAATAAAACTGATCGGGTTATTAATCTCATGAGCCAGCCCAGCGACTAACTGTCCCAGCGCCACCATTTTTTCGTTCTGAATTTGTTTAACTTGAGAGGCTTTCAAGTCGTCAAGAGCCTGTTGGAGTAAAAAGTTTTTTTCTTGCAGTTTAACTTGGAGCAAACGTAAATTAATCTGATTTTCAATTCGCAATACCACTTCTGCCCCATGAAAAGGTTTTGCAATATAATCTACACCACCAACATCAAATGCTTTTACCTTATCTACAACATCATCCAAGGCGCTAATAAAAATTACTGGGACATCACTAGTTTTATCGTCAGCTTTCAGTTGTTGACAAACTTGGTAGCCATCCATATCTGGCATATTGATATCCAGCAAAATCACATCGGGCAAAACCATTTGACATGCAGTCAGCGCCATTTTACCGTTTAGGGCTTTGCGAACTTCAAAACCTTGTGCAGTCAACATCGCCGATAAAAGCCGCAAATTATCTGGGGTATCATCGACCACCAAAATATTTCTTTTCTGATGGTTAGTTTGATTAAAATGCATTATTGATCAAAAGTTATGCGTATAATTATTAAGGATAGTAAATGTTCTTTGAAATCACCCTGAAATTTGTTGACCGATTTCACCGAAATAGTTGTATTTATAGTTTAACTCTCACGTGGCTAGAGAGTTTTGCAAATTATCGAAGCTATTGACCAGTTATCACCTTTAGTAATCTGATAAACTGCTGTAAGCAGTATAGTAGATAGCACTTACCAATTATCTAACCGAGCATCAACAATGAAATTTTTTCCAGATGCTACTTGATAGCTACCATTGAGGTGCTGAGGTGAGCAAGTTAAGAGCCAGTTGTGGTTCTATGGGTTGAGAAAATAGATATCCTTGAGCAAAATTACAGTTTAAACTTCTCAATTGGGCTAACTGTTCTGGTGTTTCGACACCTTCAGCGATCGCACTCATCCCCATTGAGTTGGCAATGCCAATCATTGCTGGTACTAAACCCATATTCTCTTTGTTCTCTTGCATCCGTTTGACGAAAGATTTATCAATTTTGAGTGCATTTAAAGGAAAGCTGTGCAGGTAACTTAAAGAGGAATATCCTGTGCCAAAGTCATCCATAATCAACTTGATTTTTCGCTGCCTTAGTTGTTGCAGAATTATTTTTATGGCATCAGTATTTTCCATAATTACACTTTCGGTAATTTCTAATTCTAAATATGCCGGATTGATTTTATTTTCATAAATTATTCGGTCAATTTGTTCTACTAAATTCGGTTGTAAAAATAACCTTGCACTCAAATTGACACTCATAGTTAGGGGTTCTGGTGTTACTGGATAATGTTGCCAGATGCTTAATTGATGACAAGCTGACTGTAATACCCAAGTATTGATGGCATTAATCAAACCCGTTTCTTCCGCCACAGGAATAAATTCTATGGGAGGAACCAGACCACGAATCGGATGTTGCCAGCGCACCAGGGCTTCAAATCCAGAAATTCTACCTGTAGCTAGGGAAATAATTGGTTGATAGTAAACGAGGAATTCTCGCCTTTCAATAGCCCTCCGCAAGTCATTTTCTAACTCTAAAAGCTGAATAGCTTCCTGATGCATAACTGGATTAAAAACGTGATAATTGGCTCTTCCTTTAGCCTTCGCCCGATACATTGCCGTATCAGCATCCCGCAGCAAATACTCTGGGCGATCGTAATCTTTATTACCCCAACTAATGCCAATACTGGCATTCATGAATACTTCATATCTTGACAGTTGAAAAGTAAGTGATAATTGTTGTAAAATCCTTTCGGCAACTTGGATTGCTATATTGATATCTGTAATATTCTCTAAGAGAATTCCAAATTCGTCCCCGCCCAATCGTGCTAAAGTATCAATGGGTATCAGACACGCTTGCAAGCGGTGAGCAATGGCGATTAGCAATTCATCTCCTACCGGATGACCAAGAGAATCATTGACAACTTTGAAGCGATCGCAGTCCAAAAAAAGTACCGCAAACTGATAACTAGATTCTTGCTTCGCCCGATTCAGAGCATCTTCTAGTCGCCGAATAAACAAAACTCGGTTTGATAATCCAGTCAAAGAATCATGCAGTGCTATATTTAGCAGTTGACTTTGTAATTTCTGGCGAGAATCAATTTCTTCCTGGAGTTTTTCGAGAGTTTTTTCTAGCTCCCCAGTGCGCTGTTTTACCCGATGTTCCAGTTCAACATTTAGTTTCAATATTTCTAATCGCGCCGATCTCAATGCCAGTTGATTTTGGACGCGCACTAAAACTTCTTGAAACTCAAAAGGTTTAGTGATATAGTCTACACCACCTACCTTAAAAGCTTTAATTTTGTCAAAAACATCATCTAAAGCACTAATAAAAATCACCGGAATATCAGCTGTTAGCTCCCAAGATTTAAAGGTCTGGCAAATTTCATAGCCATCTACTTCTGGCATCATGATATCAAGTAGAATCAAATCAGGTAATAATGTTTGAGTTGCCGTCAGTGCCATTTGCCAGTTTAAAGCTTTACGAACGTTATACCCTTCCCTTGTCAATATGGAGGATAAAACCCGGAGGTTATCCGCCATGTCGTCAACGATCAAAATATCTTTTTTATTAGGGTCTAAATGCTCGTGATTCATTCTAATTTTCTTGTAGTCAATTCCATGATTTTCTCAAACTGGTAGTTATTTGCTAAATCTCTGAGAACTTGGAAAACTTGAGGACGATCTGAAGGAATTTGCTTGAGTAACTCTAAAATCAGTTCATCGCTACAGCTAGCTGCGGCATAGTGAAGCTGTTGAAGCCACTCAGGTGACATTTCTGATAAATAGCTCAGGAGTTCAGCAACACTGATAAAAATCTGTGTAGCTCGATCGGCAACTACTATATTTGTGGTTTCTACTTGATTGGTATATTTTAAACCCAGATGTTTGCTCAGTTTTTCCAATAATACTTCTTGTTTGAATGGCTTGCGAATAAAATCATCACAGCCAATGGACAGAATTTTCTGGCGTTCTTCCTCAAAGGCGCTAGCAGTTAGGGCAATAATGATTGTATTGGTATTGGAGCAATCTGGCGTTGCTCTAGAGAAGTCACAAGGCGGAGCCAAGGCTGTTGGTATCCGCGATCGCAAAGTGGACGCACTAGAAGGATCGTTTTCGATGACACCAGTTGCTTCGGGTATCGAAGACGCTTTGCATACAACTTTGAGAACCTCGCCGTCGCCTGAATCGGTTAACTCTTCTGCAAGGCACTGGTTCCCCAATGACACCAGCTGTTTCAATTTTGGGAACCTCCGCAACGTATTAGCTGCCCCATGCCCAATTTCTCTAGCTTTAATAATTTTTGTAGCTTCGTAACCATCCATGATCGGCATTCGCATATCCATAAAAATCAAGTGTGGTTGCCAAGATTCCCAATTAGCGATCGCTTCACTACCATCTATAGCTTCCTTAACTTCAAAGCCTAGAGATGTGAGAATTTTCACTAGGAGCATACGGCTTTCTTGAGAGTCGTCAACTACTAAGATACGGTATATTTTTTCGCTAGGTGCTAAAGCTATAATTTGTGATTTAATTTGGTTTATTGGGATTTCTATGGGGCAAGTTAGAGCAATCTGAACATCAAAGGCAAATGTACTACCGACACCCGGCATCGTGCTGACAGTAATATCTCCTCCCATGAGTTGCACGTATTTACGGCTAATCGCTAAACCCAGTCCCGTCCCTTGTTGGAATTTTCTGCCGATTTCGGTTTGTTCAAATGCCTCAAACAGCAAGTCAAGCTCTTGTGGGGCAATACCACAGCCAGTATCTTGTACCTCGAAGATTAGGGATTGGGGATTGATTATTAATTCTTCTCCCCCAGCCTCCCCAGCCTCCCCAGCCTCCCCAGCCTCCCCAGCTCCCTGCTCCCCAGCTCCCCTGCTCCCCAGCTCCCCAGCCCCAAGTCTCACCCGTAGCGTCACCCTCCCTTTATCAGTAAATTTGATCGCGTTTCCTAAGAGGTTGAGCAATACTTGACACAGTTTATTTTCGTCTGTTTCTATGTATTTAGGAATATCTTGTGGATATTCAAACAGTAATTCTAAATTTTTAGATGCAGCACGCAAGTGCAACATGTCTTCTAGGTTTTTTAACAAATGAATTAAGTCAAAGCTGCTGCAATTTAATGTGATTTTGCCAGCTTCGATTTTAGACATTTCTAGAATGTCGTTAATTAATTTAAGTAGATGTTCGCCAGCACGATTAATTATTGCCAAGTTTTGTTGATGTTCGCTAGATAGCGAATAATCTCGACTCATAACTTGGGTGAAACCAAGAATGGCATTGAGTGGGGTACGCAGTTCGTGGCTCATGTTAGCCAGAAATTCGCTTTTGGCGAGGTTGGCGGCGGCGCTACGCGCTGCTTCCCGAACGGCTGCCTGTTGTTCCTGTGCAGCGATTTTTTGCGATTGAATTAGTTCTTCTTGGGTGGTTTGCAGTTGCTCGATAACTTGCTGAAACTCTTCAGTACGTTTTTTTACTTTCGCCTCTAAGGTGCGATTGTATTCTGCTAATAAATTTTCTGTTTGTTTGCGTTGGGTAATATCAAAAAATGTGGCGATCGCAAAAGCTAGATTCCCTGATTCATCATAAATTGGCTTTCCTAAAACCTCAATGGGAATAATCTTGTCACAACGGTGAATTTCCACATCATCAACCCTGGTGCTTTCCCCAAGCAATGCTCTCACAACCGGTAAGCGATCGCTGGGGTAAAGTTGATCTGTCCCGGCAAGGTAAGCTTGATATACCTCTGACAATTCTTCGACTTTAACTTCTGTTATTGTCCCTTGACCAAGAATTTGCTGTCCAAGCTGATTTGTATAATAAGGTTCACCTCCAGCATCAACGATAAATACACCTACTGGCATAGCTTCTAAAAATTGAGTTAGCCGACTCTGACTATGAGATAGCGCCTCATTTAAAACTTGCATCTGGGCATTTTTTGCTTCTAAAGCACTAAAGGACGCTTGGAGTTGCTTTGCCATAGTTTCAAATGATTTGGCTAGTTCCCCCAGTTCATCGGAACGCTGAATGTCTGGTGTTTCCTCCCATTCACCTTGAGCAATTTTCTTCGCCGATCTGTTTAATTCTAAAATCGGCTTAATTACCCAACGAGCAGTCAAAATCCCAATTCTCGTAGCCACTAAAAAAGCAACTATGCACAGAAAAATCGTAATGCGAGTGTTGGCGTTAATTTGCTCCATAAATTCGCCTTCGGGAATCACCGCCACAATTAGCCAATCTAAACCCAGTTCGTCCTTCCAGCTTTTTACCTGGACAAAATAACGCATTCCATCAGCAGTAAAACTTAGCTGTTGCTTCCCCACAACAAACTTAAGACTGCCAAAGCGTTTGATTAAAGACTGTGTTGTGAGTTTAATTAAAGAATTTTGACTATCTAATGCTGATAAACGTTTTCCTTTACCATTAACAATCGTATATGGTGGCTCGCTAGTAGAAGAAGCCACTATTAATCCAGAACGTTCTAAAATAAAAGTCTTACCCGACTCTTTGATCTTTAACTTAGCCAAAAACTTGCCAATTTGTGACAAGAGCAAATCAACACTAATTACCCCAACGAATTGGCGATTTTTATCGTAAACAGGATAGCTGGAAGATATGGATAAAACTTCTGGTTTATCTTCCCATTGATAAATTTTACTCCAAACTCGTTTGCCTATTTTGACTGGATCTGCATACCAAGCTTCTACTCGAGGATCGTAATTTTTGACTTCCTGTAAACGGCGACGATTTCCTTGGTTGTCTGTAGGATAAATATAAAGTTTGCCTATACCATGCTTTTGGCTAACTTCATTAATTAAGAGCTGGCCATTATCTAGACGTTCAACACCGATAAATTCACCTTTGGGATTGGCAAAGCTGTTATAGCCAACATTGAAAACCTGCATTTGTTTCCAAAAGTAATTGCCGGTAGTTTGAAAGTCCGAAAGTTTGAGCAAGCCTAGCTCAATCGCATCTAAGTTAATTTGATTAATTTGCTTCGGAGTTGTTAAATGGCGATCGAGATGCTGTTCGATGCGATCGCAGATTTCATTTTCTAACTGAGTAGCAAGCTCTCCTACCGCTTTTTGGCCGTTTTGATACGAAAGATAGCCCACAAGTCCCACCGCCCCACAAATTTGCAAGATAAACGGCACAATCAGAACATAGCTCAGAGGCATCTTGGCATAAACTTTGCCAACTAAGCAATTAAATGATTTGACGGGCTGAAGTTTGGATAACATTGTAGTTTTATTCTTCCCCAGCATCTACTAGATGCATTTTGCCATGTTAGCTACATCTAATACAAGTATAATTACGGTATATATTGCTTTTTCATGAAAGTTTTATATTTTTAGTATAAAAGAGTACAGAAACTTTATACTTGTTTGATTCACTGAATTCCTCTAACGCCTAATTTGTAAACTTTGCGTAGGAGTAGCCCAGCATAGAAATTACTTACTGCGGGCTGTTACGCCATTGCAGCTGAATTTGCTCAGTTGTATCTGGCAATATATCAACAGATTTTCTCAAATGAACTGAAATTTAACCAATAAGCTCCAGTATGCCATTCTAAAAATCAGGTCGCCATTAGCACCCAATCCTAAATTTAATTTTTAATTGCTGATGCCTTAGACTTCTTGCAAAAATCCTTAAATCACCCCTCCCCAACCCTCCCCTTCACATCGGGGAGGGAGAAAGATTTCAAGTTTCCCCCCAATATATCCTACGGTGTATACACAAGTCCTTCTCACCCCCTCTAACTCCCCCTTGCAAAGGGGGAGAATCGGATATTTCCCCCCTTTGCAAGGGGGGATTAAGGGGGGTAAATTCAGGGTTTGGGCTTCATTACTAATATGTGTATACACCGTAGCCAATATATCGGGGGATTAAGGGGGGTCTATTCCACTTATGCAAGAGGTCTCTTGATTTTCTCGCCCTAAAATTTCTGGACTTCTACAAAAACTTATATTTAACTACAACAATTTTAAAATTGTCATGTAAGTACACAGCATAAACAAAAAAAATCCAAAAAAATTTACTTCTTAATTTTTTATTGTAACGAAATATTAACTTTGTTATAGAACTATGTCAACTTCATCACCAATGTGTAAAACTTTTCCGGCTGATGATGGGGGTAATTGAGTATTGATACTCAATCTATAAAAATGATTAAAAGGCGATGAAGCAACCCAATTTGGCAGAGTTGCTTGTCGCTGGGTTGTAAAGATTTTTTGGAAGTTTGGGTAAGCTTCCCCTAAGTAAGAATCGCGTGTTGGGACTATACAACGCTGACATGGGTTAACCCCTAAAAAGTCTACATTTCCCACTTGAAAGGATACGAAATCACCTTGTTCGCTAAATAGCCGATCTTCCCAAAATGCTGGGACACCAGCGATTTCGATGTTGGCACGCATCCGACGGCGCATTTCATCTACACTTAAACCAGGAAACCAAGAAGCTACTTCTGCTAATGTGGCCGTACTAATTACCGTTGGGCCAAGTGAGTCTGTATCGTCAGGAAAACCCATCAAAGAGTTTTGTCCCAATGTGACAGCAAACTCAAAATAATTACTCAAAGTTGCTTCTAATGCTTGCCGTTCCTCATCCAGATGAAAAACTTGTTGTAAGTCGCCATCTGGGATTTGCAACGAGATAGTTCTATTTAAGAGTGCAAATTGCGCCCTTAGTAAATGGATTTTAGCATGACGCTTGCCATTGACAAATCTACGTTTTTCGTCAAAAATGGCAAACTCGCGGTCATACTGTAATGCGCCACTGGCAAGAACTCTAGCATTTTCAACTTCCACACCATCCAGTGATTTAACTGGATACAGTAAAATCTTCGCTAGGTAGGGCTTCATAGCAATATTAGATTTGAGATTTGGCAAAAAGTCGCAGCGTCGGCTTCTGGCTCCACCAAGGCTAAATAGCTGAGAAATCACGGTTTTACCCCACCTTAACCCTCCCCTTGGAAAGGCTTCGGTGTACACACAAGTCTGAAATAGCTGATTAACCAAGGTTTTACCCCACCCTAACCCTCCCCTTGCAAAGGGGAGGGAACTAGATTTTCCCCCCTTTATAAGGGGGGATTAAGGGGGGTAATTCGACTTGTGTATACACCGTAGTCTTTTTAAGGGGGGCTAGGGGGGATCAAGAGGTGCTGAAAATTACAGCTAACGACTTTTCAAACAACCTCTAAGAGCAAACTGAACCTTTCAAGAGGGATTTTGGATTTTAGATTGGTGATTTAATAGTCCCCAATCTAAAATCTAAAATTCTTTTGTTAACGATCCATTTAAACAATATTGTTAATTTATGGATATACTGGCGATTTATCGATGCCGCCAATATGATTTAAAGGCCAGAAGCGAACTACAGCACGTCCAATAATATTTTGACGGGGGACAAGACCCCAGCAGCGGCCATCATAACTACTGTTACGATTATCACCCAGTACTAAATATGAATCGGCTGGTATAGTTTGGGGTTTTGCTAAAAAAGGTGGCTGTGGCCCTGATTGGCAAACATCAATAACTGTAGTCTGCCCAGAACTGAGGTAATTGGATTCTGGGAGAGATTTGTTGTTGATATAGACTTTGCCATCCTTAAGTTGTATTTTTTCTCCAGGCAAGCCAATTATACGTTTAATAAAAGCATCTTGATATTGTTCTTTTTGTAGCTCTTTTGTCGGTGAAAATACTACGATATCCCCCCGTTGCGGGTCAGCAAATTTATACTTCAACTTATCGACAATAATTTTGTCTGCCTCCCACTGGTTTGGCGTACCATGCAGAGTTGGTTCCATTGAGCCAGAAGGAATCCAGCGTGCTTCAGCAACAAAGGTACGAATTCCCAGAGCTAGAACAATGCTCAATACAATTGTTCTACCTAGCTCTGCGATCCAGGAATTATCGGGTTGTTGACTAGAGTTGTTATCAGACACTTGATTATGCATGAAATTACTTAACTTAACGAAAGATGTAGGTAATTAACTCGCCTAGTGAGACTTTATCTGTTAATCTTAACGGGAAAATTTTAATTTCCTATTTATGTTTGCATCTTGACTACCAATTTTAGATTGTGGATTTTAAAAATAAACTTTTTTTTAAGGCGCGGCAAAAATTGGTTACTCCGATCGCAAATAAGTTTAACCTAAAAGCATGGTTCTCTGTAATACATAGCTCCCAGTCTAAACTTGGTTATCTTTATGTCATCTGCAAAAATGTTACTGATTCGCCAAGCTCGCATAATCTTACCCGATGGTGAACTGATGGTTGGGGATGTTTTGACGCGCGATCGCCAAATAATCGAAGTTGCGCCAGAAATCTCGCAAACACCACTAGCCACTGAAGTTGACGCAGAAGGCTTAACTTTGTTGCCAGGAGTTATCGATCCGCAGGTACATTTCCGGGAACCTGGACTAGAACACAAGGAAGATTTATTCACCGCCAGTTGTGCCTGTGCCAAAGGGGGAGTCACTTCATTTTTAGAAATGCCCAATACGCGCCCCCTAACAACGACACAGCAAGCGTTAGACGACAAGTTAGAACGGGCTTCACACAAGTCCTTGGTTAATTATGGCTTTTTTATTGGGGCAACAGCAGAGAATCTACCAGATTTGCTTTTAGCAAAGCCAACACCGGGAATTAAGATTTTCATGGGGTCGATGCATGGTCAGTTATTGATTGATGGTGAAACAGCATTGGAGGCGATCTTTGCCAAAGGCGATCGCTTAATTGCCGTTCATGCCGAAGACCAAGCTAGAATCAATCAACGCCGCCAAGAATTTGCCAATATTCACGATCCAGCCGTTCACTCGCAAATTCAAGACGATCAAGCGGCGTTGCTGGCAACCCAACTAGCATTAAAACTTTCTCAAAGATATCAACGTCGGTTGCATATTCTCCACATGTCAACAGCCCTAGAAGCAGATTTGCTGCGTCAGGAGAAACCGAGTTGGGTTACAGCAGAGGTGACACCACAACATTTATTGTTAAATACTAGTGCTTATGAAACAATTGGCACATTAGCACAGATGAATCCACCTTTGCGATCGCCCCACGATAACGAAGTTCTCTGGCAAGCTTTGCGCGATGGCGTGATTGATTTCATCGCTACAGATCACGCGCCGCACACCTTAGAAGAAAAAGCTCAAGAATACCCCAATAGTCCTTCGGGAATGCCTGGGGTGGAAACTTCCCTCGCTTTGATGTTAACTGCGGCAATGGAAGGAAAGTGTACTATGGCTGAAGTTGTGAACTGGATGTCTAAAGCTGTAGCTGTGGCTTATGGTATTCCGAATAAGGGAGCGATCGCACCTGGTTACGATGCCGATTTAGTACTTGTAGATTTAAACACATACCGCCCAGTCCGGCGCGAGGAACTTTTAACCAAATGCCATTGGAGTCCCTTTGAAGGCTGGAATCTGACAGGCTGGGCTAAAACCACCATTGTCGGCGGTGAAATAGTTTATGACAAAGGCCAGGTAAATACGCAAGTGCGGGGTCAAGCTTTAACTTTCTTATAGCAAATATGTATTTAAGCTTACGTAGCAGACAGGTAATTATACATCAAAGCCATACTTGAACTGGCAAGATTTTCATCTATCCAAAGAGAATTGCTATGTCCTTCAAAATTTTGGCTTTAGATGGTGGCGGTGTTCGTGGAATTGTTGCAGCCCGAATACTTCAACAAGTAGAACAAGAAATTAGAAATCAGGGAAAAGGAGAGTTTTTACACGAATACTTTGACATGATTGCTGGTACTTCTACTGGTTCAATATTAGCAGGAGGGATTGCGATCGGAGAGGAGAGCGAACAACTCATTAAAATGTATAAAAATAGAGGTAAAGATATATTTCCTCTGGAGATAAAAGAGCGCTACAAAAACTTTCCGCCGATCATCAAATCAATTATTGAGGTATTTTCCCCATCTAAATATTCCCATGATGGAATTACTAGCGTTCTCAAAGATGCTTATAAATCCATAAGAATCAAGGATATTGAAAAACCCATTCTTTTGATTCTTGCTTACGATACGTTATATCGCAACACCACATTTTTTACAAATTGTCATCCCGATTTAGGAGACAGATGGTACGATGACTGTTATTTATGGGAAATATGTACCGCTTCTGCTTCAGCGCCTACTTTTTTCCCACCATATAAATTAGAACCTGTAGATAAACAAAAGTTTGGTGACTGGGAATTCCCACACATTGATGGAGGAGTTTCTGCTAATAATCCTTCTCTTGCAGCTTTGAGTTTAGTTATGAGGATTAGTCAATCTTCAGTATCTCCAGCAATCAAGCAAAAATATAAACTAGATAATCTGCGATTGGAAGATGTTTCTATCCTTTCTATTGGCACTGGTCAAACTGGTCAACCATATCAATATCAGCAGATAAGCAGATGGAGAGGCTTAGACTGGATAAAAAATCTGACTAACATCTTTATGGAACCTACATCTGAGATTGATAGTACGATTTGCCGACAAATCATGGGTGGATATGAGTCTAAACGTTACTTACGTCTTCAGTTTGACTTAAATGAGACATTTAAACCCAAACCAAAAGAGACTTATAAAGATCCTCGCATTGTATTACCTCCAGAAGATCGAAAAAACAAATTTACAGGCGAAAAAGTCAGTGAAGAAATAGATAATACTAATTCCGAGATTCTTCAGCAGTTGATAGATACTACCTCTGCATTCATCGATCGCGGTCTTACGTACTACACTAGAGATGACTCCGGCTCTCCGATAAAAAATGCGATCGCGTCTTTTGTTAGAGATAACTAGCAATCTGCGTTATTATTTACAAGCAGAAAAACTTTCGTAGTCAAGACTCGATTCCTAGATTTGTAATCTGAAGTGTTGACTACGAAACTTCCCCAAAAATTAATGAGATATACCACAGTGCATCCACGTAAGCATATTAACTTCAAGTTTTGATAAAGCATCTTGTATTTCTAGATAACATATCGTATTTCTACGATATGTTTTAGTTAATATTTTTTTGATATCGGTGCTAATTACAGATGTGAATCTAAGAATTTATTGCTAATTAAAATTATTAAAAATAATTTTGAGAATTTATAAAATACTTTATTTTTTTGTATAGATTGTGAACTTAACTTGGGAATACTAAGTGTAAGAAAAGTTAAAATTATACAGAAACTGATGATTGCTTAACTTTTTTTACTAGCATTCGCTGCTAAATAATCTAGATTGCTTCTTTGAACCACAGTAGGGAACTAATCGGGTTCAGTCGAAGCTGATTAAGTTCTCTCAAAACTCTCATTGAACCCAACAACAGTTTATTTACACTTGCTTGATTCGTGTACCAACCATCTAAATCAGTTTTTAACTGTTTATTACAGCAACAAAGCTAGTAGATGCCAATTCTAAATATATCCCGTTTCGTTAAGAATCCTCTAGGTTCACTACTATTCGGATAAGATAACCCCGCCTGGATTTGAGGAGTGAAGGAAAAAGCAGTCTCCCTTTTTCAAGAAAACCAGTGCGTTGCAAATTTTCCCAAATTTTTAGAGACAGGTGTCGGCTTTGCTGACTACCAGTTTTTGACTGAAGAAAAGCTGATTAAATATTTTTGTTTTGGTTGAGATAACAATGTTAGTAACTGATAGTGGTGAACGTGGTAGTGGTAGATAGAACGAGCGTAAAGTTCTCTCTCGATTATTTGCAGAAATTTTTTAGTATTGCGAGCAAAAAAGTGAAGTCCCTCGTATTTTAGTCGGGAGATAAGCTCAAATCGCGGCAATGACTTTACTAATGGCACAATTGAATGGTGTAAGTTCGACTTGACGAGTGCCTTCATGTCCATAAGTCAAACTCACATTCAAATAACTATCAGGCTTGTAAGGCAATCGTTCCGCCCATTCAACTGCTACAATTCCTGGTATCACTTCAACACCTTCCCAGTAACTTTCTAAATTTAGGGTTGCAACTTCTTGCGGTTCTAAGCGATATAAATCCAAGTGGTAAAGAGGAAAGCGCCCTTCCGTGTACTCATTAATCAGCGTGAAAGTTGGACTGACAATGGGTTCAGCAATTCCTAAACCTTTGCCAATGCCTTGAACTAAAGTAGTTTTACCAGCGCCTAAATCACCTTCTAGTAAAATTACACTACCAGGTGTCAGGGATTCGCCAAGAGTAATACCTAAGCGTAGTGTCGCTTCTGTATCTGCAAGAAAAATTTTCATAATTAATCATTAGTTTAAACAAAAGACAAATGACAAACTTTCATCTTCCTTAATTTTGAATTTTAAATTTTGAATTTTGAATTCCCCGAAGGGACTGAACTCTACCGTACCAGCGTAATAACACTTGTGCTAGTTTCTGCGGATTGTGACGTACAAAACCTGTTTCATCTTCATACAAAACATTAGCTGGAACAATCCGTCTCCCTAGCTGAGTTACAGCTTCTCTATCGAGGAAAACGGGATGGGAGTTTTGTTGGGCGTAGCGGATGAGTGATTGCTCTGAGGGTGATTTTTTGTGTATCAGTACAGCATCGAATAGCCGTCTTTGTCCACAAGCAGCATCAATTGCTCTGATATGATCGGCAACAGTGTAACCTTCAGTTTCTCCTGGTTGAGTCATTATATTGCAGATATAAATACGGGGGGCATCTGTTTGAGCGATCGCATCGGCAATTTCTGGTACTAATAAATTAGGAATCAGGCTGGTATAAAGACTACCTGGGCCAATAATGATGTAATCAGCTTCTTTGATTGCCTTAATAGCTGCTGGTACTGCCGGCGGATTAGCCGGAATGCAGCCAATTTTGACAATTTTACCGCCGGCTTTCGGAATACTAGACTCCCCCTCAATCCGACGACCATCGGCTAATTCTGCCCACAGGCGAACATCACTGAGAGTTGCTGGTAGTACTTGTCCCCGTACTGCTAGAACTTTAGAACTGGCTGCAACTGCTTGTTCTAAGTCTCCAGTAATATCACTCATTGCCGTTAAAAACAAATTGCCAAAACTGTGGCCAGTTAACCCATCTCCAGCCCGAAAACGGTATTGAAACAATTCTGTTAATAACTTTTCTTCATCTGCTAGTGCAGCCAAACAATTGCGAATATCCCCTGGTGGTAGCACTCCAAATTCTTGACGCAAACGCCCAGAAGAGCCACCATCATCAGCGACAGTGACGATCGCAGTAATATTAGCGCTGTAGGTTTTCAGTCCCCTTAACAACGTCGAAAGCCCCGTACCACCACCAATTACGACTATTTTCGGGCCTCGGTACAATCGACGATGGGCCAGCAAGACATCAATGAGTTCCTCTCCGCCTTCTGCTCTTAGTACCTTAGTAATTGAGCCTACGGTGCGAGTTTGTCCCCAAAGCACTAACAGTATGCCGCCAAGCAGCACCAAAGGCCCACTTATATAGTTGGGTAAGAGGTTGGCAATGACTCCCAGGAAACCTCTAATCAACTCGATCATCCAAAAAATTGGGGTCAGTTTAATCCAAATGGCTAACCCCAAACTCGCCAGCAGTACACCCCCAACACTGATCAACAACCAACGTTTTACCGATAGTCCAGGGGATAACCATTTGAACCACTGGTTAACCCGATAAGAAGTACGAGAGCGCGACTGCTTTTGCAGGGCGTTGAGGGCTTGTCTAAGAAAACCAATTGACATACCTGATTTGGAGCAGTGCTACAAACAATAATTAACAGAAAATCTACACAACTTGGTTTAAAACACCAGGCGTGAAACTATTATATTTGTCAATCCTATTAGACTAAGAGCAAGTCGTGAAGATTGCCAGTATTTTTAGTTGAACATTACCCTGGCTTGGTAAAAGTGAATTTCATGGAAAAACGAATTTTAGGATTAGATCCAGGACTGGCAATTTTAGGATTTGGGGCAATTAACTGCATACAAAATCCCAACAAACTACCAGAGACTACAGTAAATATGCTGGATTTTGGAGTGATTAAAACGTCAGCAGATGTAGAAATGGGACAGCGCCTATGTACCTTGTTTGATGATTTACATACCGTGATGGAGGAATTTCAACCAGATTTAGTGGCGATCGAGAAACTATTCTTCTATCGTATGTCAAGTACAATCTTGGTTGCACAGGCGCGGGGTATAGTTATTTTAGTGTTGGGTCAGCGTCGTCTTCCTTATGTAGAGTTTACGCCGGCTCAAATTAAACAAGCTTTAACAGGCTATGGCAATGCTGATAAGTCAGAAGTGCAAGAGGCGGTAGCGCGGGAGTTGGATTTAGATGAAATTCCTAAACCTGATGATGCTGCGGATGCTTTGGCGGTGGCTTTGACGGCTTCTTATCAGCTGTAGGTGTGGTAAAAAGAGAATAAAGTTCTTAAAAGTTTTTTCTGGTCATAATATTACAGAGAAAAATTTAATATGTATTCCCAATAAATAGTATTTTTCTCAGTATATTTTCTGTGAATTTTTGTATGCTAAATCATAAATTAATAGTAAAAATCGTGACATCCTATTTGAGCTTGGAGTATAGTTTCAAACAACATCAGTTTAAAAATGATGTTTATACTTAGAAGTAAGTAAATGAAAGCAGGTGCATAATGAAACTACAAGATTTTTTGGCAAAAGAGGAGAAATGGGGATTAGAGGCGATCGCAGAAGATGCAGACTTAGCTCGTCAGATTCAGATATTGTTAATCGGCTTAGGTTTGCTAGAACCTCCATCTGATGGCAAATTTGGTCCTGTTTCTGTGATATCTTTCAAAAAATTTCAAGAATTAACAAAGACTGAAGAGAGTGGCTTTTTAGGAGCAGTCACAGCTAAAAAACTGATTCAAACCAAAATAGACGATCTTCCTAAGCCCCCTTTAAAACTTGGTAATGATATCGCTAGTAAGATTGTGAAATATATGGTATCCAAAGATTATCAGGTATTTGACAATCCCAAAGAATACAACATTGTTTATGTGGAGGGTATCAATGGAGACTGGACTCTCAACAGTGATACACCCAATCAATTCAACGATCGGCGGATTGTCATTGAAGTAGTAAATGGTGTTCCCAAAATCGTCGATCACTGGGAAGCGACTACAGAACCAGGGAGGTATTACACTTATAATCCGATGAATCCTAAAGGAGCAGCGAGGATTCAGTTTGGGCAATATAAAGCTTGGGCTGTTGGCACTCACGGCACAGCAGAGCCTCACGAAGCATTAGTGCAAGTTGGAGATATAACTGTTTGTAGAGATTTCAACCAAGATTTTAAACGAACTGGCGATAAGCTTGATACAGGTGATAATTTTTATGTGAATCAACATTACGGCTTTGATTTTCCTCAGAATGATATTCGCCTTGCTAGCGCGGGTTGTTTAGTAGGACGTACTCGTGAGGGACATAGAGAGTTTATGGCAATTATTAAACAAGACCGTCGTTATGTCGCTAATCGCAAATATACTTTTTACGCTACCGTGATTCCTGGGGATGATTTGTTGTGAACGTTTCCAGGATGAAGTAATGGTTAATTTATAGCATTTTGTTGTTGTAATGCAACCTTTTATAAGTAACCTAGTGGTCTGTCAAATTCATTTTGACGATTAGAGAGACGCGATAAATCGCCGTCTCTACAGGAAATTTATCCATCAATTATTTATTGACAGACTACTAGCTTTCTTTGTCTAACCTTGTTCTTGTGGTTGCCCTATCTGTGCCGTCAGCTTCTCTTTATCTTGTCTGCGTTTTTTGGCGTAAAGTTGAATCGTGACTGCCATCAAAATAATCATGGCGAAAATAGCCCAAGCCGCGATATCTGTAGGTAAATTATTCTTAAACACAGCCAGTAAGACGATCGCTACTAACATAACTGTAGGTGCTTCATTTAAAGCACGCAATTGCTGACCACTCCAGCGACATTCATCTACTGCTAATTTCTTCATCAGTCGAGCGCAGTAATGATGATAGCCAATTAAAATAGCCACAAACAGCAGTTTGATATGTAACCAGCCTTCTTTTAAAATATCCGGTTCAGTGCTTACTAAACCGATGGCCATTGCGATCGTCACGTACATTCCTGGGTTCGTGATAATATAGTAAAGGCGCTTTTCCATGATTTGATACTGATTTTTCAGTATCGTTTTTGCTGGCTCCGGTTCAAGGTTTGCTTCAACGTGATAGATAAAAAGACGTACTAGGTAGAATAAACCAGCAAACCAAACTACAAACCCGACAATATGAAAGGCTTTAAACCATGAATAAGCCATGAATCATAATCTCCTTTACTTGTGGTTGCGATGCATTTTTAATGGTAATAAAAAGTAGTCAGGAGCCAGAATTCAGAATTCAGAATAATCTACCAGTTAAAGGATGGAGTTTTGAAATAACATTTTAATTGTGCCACTCAATCTTCCATTTAGTGGACTACATTGATGATTTTACATCCTCCACTAATTGATTCTGATTCCTGAATTCTGAATTCTGACATTCATTTTTATAATATCGATTTTTGCCAAAGCTATATTATTAATGAGCATCTTTACGACGCACAAAGGGTAAAAGGTCTTGTAAAATCGCCTCGTGGTAGTGTTCTTGAGGATAATGTCCAACGTTATTAAGTTTTATTAATTCGGTATTCGGTACAGAATTGGTAAAGTTTTCGGCAATATCTACAGGTAGCCAAGGGTCAATCATACCCCATTGAATCAGAATTGGCTGTTGCCATTCTTTAAAGCCAGATTGTATTTCTGTCATGGCTGAATCAAGCTGTAAATTGCGAATACTTGCTAAGAGACTTCGACCAGATGAAGAAGCAGTTAAAAATGGTTTTCGATAAATATCTAAATCCTTATCTCCTATGCGATAACGGCTTCCACCTTCTAGTGTCCGATCGACTAATAAGGGGTCTTGGGTGATGACTTCACCTGCTAAAGGCAAACCCATTTGTTTAATTTTCCAGGGTAATTTAGCGGCAGTTGAAATTGGTGTATTTAAAATAGCTAAATTAGCAATTTGTTCTGGATGACGCAAAGCATATTGTAGTCCTACAGAACCTAAAAAACCTTGGACAACTAAAGAAAAATGTTCAAGTTCTAGAGCTTTAATAAATCCTTCTAAAGCTGTGATAAAAGCATCAGGAGTGTAAGCAAAATCTCGTTTTTCTGGTTTAGCAGAAAAGCCGTAACCAATCCAATCTGGAGCGATCGCTCTTGTCCCCTGATTCGCCAAAGCAGGTATAATATTACGCCAGCTGTAACTTTGTGAAACTAAGCCGTGTAACAACAACACAGGCGCTAAGTCACTTCTGCCGATTGGTAAAGATTCCCGATAAAACCATTCCAGTGAATCTACATTAATTTTATGTTCTGTTATTGACACGCTATTTTCCTATATTGGTCATTTGTCATTTGTCATTGGTCATTTGTCATTAGTTATTAATTCTTCTCCCCCTACCTCCCTACCTCCCCTGCTTCCCCTGCTTCCCCTGCTCCCTCATCCCCCTGCTCCCTGAGAAATAATCATCTCACGAATCGCATAAGCTGTAGCGGGTGCTAGTAAAACGCCGTTGCGATAGTGTCCGGTAGCTAGGAGGATATTACTAAACCCTGGTAGCTTACCAATAACTGGGGCTGCTCTTCCTTCAGGACGGGGACGTAACCCTGACCAAGTGCGGAGAATATTTGCTGTGGCTAACTCTGGACAAAATGCGATCGCTTGTTCTCTAATAGATTCCAACAGTTCTTGATTTGGCGGTATCTCATCGCCATTGCTGGGAAATTCCACTGTTGCGCCTACCCAATAATCTCCACCGCCCACAGGAACAATATGGACATCGTTACCCGTTATCGCTGGCTGGAAGTCGGGATTACCCAATGGATGCCCCACACGCATTTGCAATGCTTGCCCAAGTACGGGGCGGATATCAATGATCTGATTTAATTTTGCTGTCAGTGGGGTTGAACCTAACCCTGCTGCAATTACAAACCAATCAGCAACTATTTTTCCTTCTGTAGTCTCCAGTTGATTGCAAAATTCAGATGTTGAGGTTGAAGCATCCAAAACAGTCACACCAAATTTGAAAGTTACACCATTTTTCTGGGCAGCCTCAACTAAAGCTAAGGTGAGGGCAGTTGGATCGATCTGCCGATCTTGGGGAGAATAGATAGCGCCAGTAATTTTTTTGCAATCGACTTGAGGACAAATATTCTGGAGTTTAACCGTATCCCAAATTTCTAAATTCCAGCTTTGAGAGTAGCGAATTTTTACTAGTTTTTCCCATGCTGACATCCCCTCTAGGGAGGAATCAGACAAAAGCATGAGAATTCCCTGACGATTAAAAGGAATTTTGCGACCTGTTAAAGCTTCTAATTCAGGAATCAAGGTTTCATAGCGTTGGATGCTAGTTTGTCGCATCTGCCAAGCCTTACCCTTGATTTTTTGGCTGATTACGCCCATCAAAACCCCAAGTGCAGCACCCGTGGAAGCTTGTGCTGGTGGTTGGCGATCGCAAACTGTAATTTTCAGCCCTTTTACTTGACTCAGTTCGTAAGCGATCGCAGCCCCAACCACACCACAACCGATAATAACTACATTCATGACTTGTACTTAAAGTGAGGAGTAAGAAGTTAGGAGTGAGAAGTTAAAAATTCCTAACTCTTGTAGAGACGCGATTAATCGCGTCTGTACTCCTAACTCCTAACTCCTAACTATTAACTCTTAACTCCTAACTCTCTCCTGTTTTCGGAAGCAGTTGGAGAAATTTGTCAATCTCTGCGAAAGCAGCTTGGGATTGATTCAAGGCAACTAGAGGATTGCCAGCACTAGTAGCTTTATCGAGTTTAACCAGGTCTTTAAAAAAATCTCGCGTTATTTGACGTGCTTTTGGTTGGTCTTTGGGTAGAAGGTTGGGAGTGACATAAGTCAGGTTCAGCTTTGCTTCTGTTATCGGGCCATGTATAAAGTTACGCACATTGATCCAATCACCTTGTTTAATTAGGGTTTTCAATTCTTCTGAGCGATCGCGCACAGCCTGAATTTCAGGAACATAAGCCTGAATTTTTTCAAGTTGTACTGCTGTGTAAGTCGGAGGTGCCACCGCGACACCAGGGCCACCACAACTAATGAGGAATGTGGCCAATAATACTAGAAAAAAGGAAAAAATCGAGCGTTGACGCACCATACATTAAACTTAATTGCTTTTGGTTTACCGATTAACAGTGTCATTTTAGATCGCTAGCGCAGTTAATCGTTCACTCTAGACAATTTAATCTGGGAAGTCGCTCTCTGGGTGAATTTTAACCAGTTATCTGAATAACAACCGCGCTTTTTTAGCTGCAATCGGGTTTCTGACAAGCTTCACTAGATGACCCGGCTCGCCCAAAGTTTTATCAATATCATTTTTGAGGCGTTTAGCCCATTCTGACTTCTGAATTTTTCTTCAACCGTAAATACCACAAAAATAAAATAAAAAAGAGAGCTACTTAGGCAGCTCTCCAGATCATCAGGGTGCATCTACTTACCACAGCATATCATTTTAGGTATGAGGGTTGTCACCAGCTTTTGTATGAAGATTTTGTGAAGCAAGACCGGGAAAATACTTAGTTTGGGAATTGGGCATTAGAAGAGACAAGGGAGACAAGGAAGAGGGGGGAGACAAGAGAAAGACTTTCCCTCTTGTCCCCCTTGTCCCCTTGTCCCCTTGTCTCCCATGCTTCCTCACCCAGCAAAGTTAGCTTGACAAGCTCACTAAGCGTTCAGTTTTTTCTCGACCAATTCGTTAGTCAACTTAGGATCGGCACGTTTGCCTGTTTTTTTGAGAACTTGTCCGACGAAGAAGCCTTTGAGGTTAGTGTTACCGTTGCGATACTTTTCTAGTTCTTTGGCGTTGGCGGCTATGACTTCATCAACAATTGGTTCTAGTACACTAGGATCGGTGATTAACTCTTGTCCGGCAAAGGCTTTTTCAGGAGAAATACCACTGAGCAAATCTGGCAACTTTTCTTTAGCTTGAGCATTGCTAATTTTGCCCGTTTCAATGCGAGTGATAATATCTGCTAAATTGGTGGGAGTGAGGGCGATTTCAGTAATAGTGAGTTTTTGCTTATTAAGATGGGCTGCAATATCTTGAGTAATCCAGTTGGCAGCAGCTTTGGCATTTGCTCCAGAGGCGATCGCAGTTTCAAAATATTCGGCTATTGAACGATCTTCTGTCAAAACTCGCGCATCGTAAGGAGAAAGCCCCAACTCACTTTCGTAATGATGGCGTTTTTGGGCTGGTAATTCTGGTAATTCGCTACGCCATTGCTCTAATTGTGCATTTGACACCTCAATTGGTGCTAAATCTGGTTCGGGGAAGTAGCGGTAATCGCTAGAACCTTCTTTTATCCGCATACTACTTGTGCATTGAGCGCCTTCTTGCCACAGGCGAGTTTCTTGGATAATGCGATCGCCCGCTTCGATGGCGGCGATTTGGCGCTCAATTTCGTAGTCAATCGCTCGTTGAATGGCGCTGAAGGAGTTCATGTTTTTAATTTCTACTTTGGTGCCAAATTCCTTTCGTCCCACTGGACGCACAGAAATGTTGACATCGCAACGCAGAGATCCTTGTTCCATGTTGCCGTCACTCACGCCGAGATACCGGACAATCCGGCGTAATTCTTCGGCATATTCAGCAGCTTCTAGCCCAGAACGCAAATCTGGTTCCGAGACAATTTCTACTAACGGGATACCTGCGCGATTGTAGTCTACCAGAGAATAGGAAGAACCGGAGAGGCGATCGCTACCTGCGTGTACCAATTTTCCCGCATCTTCCTCCATGTGCAGACGTGTAATACCAATGCGTTTGCGAATCGGATTACCCTCAGCGTCTACCAACTCAATTTCTAACCAACCATGTTCTGCGATCGGTAGATCGTATTGGGAAATTTGGTAATTTTTGGGTAAATCTGGATAAAAATATTGTTTACGGTCAAATTTGCTATATTTAGCGATTTGACAATTTAGTGCCAAACCAGCCTTGACAGCGTATTCTAATACTTTTTCATTGAGTACAGGTAAGACCCCAGGTAAACCCATACAAACCGGGTCAATGTTAGTATTGGGGTCAGCACCGAATGCCGTAGAGCTATTAGAGAAAATCTTGGTATTGGTACTCAGCTGACAATGAGTTTCTAGACCAATAATCGCTTCATACTCAGTTTTTACAGTCGTAGCAGTGGTCATAATATCAATAATTTGGGCATAATCCTTGTAGTGGTACTATTGTAACGGCGTATGGAGTTGCCCTGAAGACGGTTATTTGGGTGAGCAATGCTTACCGTGTTGAGCTTGAAAAAGAAGGTGCGAACCTAAAGTGAAGAAAATTTTAATCATTGGTTCTGGAGGTGCTGGTAAATCTACCCTAGCCCGCGAACTAGGAACCATCTTAAGTTTAGAAGTGATTCACTTGGATGCTTGGTACTGGAATCCCGGTTGGGTTGAGACTCCAAAAACTAAATGGCAAAGTATTATCCAAGACCTAACCCTACGAGAATCTTGGATTATGGATGGTAACTATAGCGGTACTCTGGACATTCGTTTGTCGGTTGCAGACACTGTAATTTTTTTAGATTTTCCCCGAATTTTATGTTTGTCACGAGTAATTAAACGCCGCTTTATATATGCTGGAAAATCTAGACCTGAGATGGGATCAGATTGCCCTGAAAGATTGAATTGGGAATTTATTAAATATATCTGGTCATACCCAATTATTCGCCGTCCTGGAATTCTAGAAAAACTTAGTCAAGTAACACCAAGTCAGCAACTTATTATTTTCCGCAAACCAACACAAGTTGGAGAATTTTTACAAAAAATTTCCCTCTATTAAGATTTACTCAATTGATTTTTATTAAAAGGATCTAAAAAAAATGATAAAGCAGACATTGTTATTTATCTATTAATAAACTACCAGCAATTAAGGTTAAATTACTAGAAGAAAGTGTTAAATTAGCAAATTAGGTTAGGAATAACTAAAATTATGATTGATGTCAAAACAGCAGTAAACGCGGCATATCAATACATAAAATCCATACAAGACATAATGGGTTCTTCATTAGAAGATTTGAGACTTGAAGAAGTAGAACTTTCTGAGGATAAAAGCTTTTGGTTGATTACTTTAGGGTTTGATATTCCTCAAAAACCTCCTAAAAGCCGATTGGAAGTCTTAATCCCTCCCTCTGTTGCTTCTACCCCTGTGTTGTATGAACGAGAATATAAACTTTTTAAAGTAAATTCTCAAACTGGCGAAGTAGAGGCAATGAAAATTAGAGAAGTATGAAAGATTTGATTGCTTCCCTTATTCGTCGTTATTCCCAAAAAGGAGTTTTAGTTGATAAAAACATCCTGCTTCTTTTGTTAGTTGGGAGTGTCAATCAAGAACGAATAACTAAATTTAATCGAACCCAGCAATTTATACCAGAAGATTATGAGCTTCTGCTAGCATTTATTGAAAAATTTAAAAAGCTTGTAACAACTCCGAATATTTTGACAGAAGTTAATAGCCTTGCAAATCAACTTGGTTAACCCGAACGTTCTCAGTGCTTTGAAATATTCGCTCAATTTACTAAAAATGTTGCTCTTTTGGATGAATACTACATAAAGAGTTTAGATGCTGTTAATACTGAAAAATTTGTCAAATTTGGACTTACTGATAGTGGAATCCTAACTTTATCTAAAGGTAAATATCTTGTACTAACTGATGACCTCAAATTAGCAAATTATCTTCAGAGTGTAGAAGTTGACGTGATTAACTTTAACAATATTCGTGTATTTAACTGGAAGTAAAAATATGAAATTATTTTGGAAGCGTTAATTTCTATAATTTCTGCACACAAATTAAAAAATGCCTGGGAGTGTTGCCGTGTTTCCACCCCAGTCATTTTTTATTCTTAACTTGCTCCTCACACACAAATAAACCATATCACTACTTCTATTAAAGAGCAAGTATATTGAGTGACACTTTCAAAACTGCATAGGCAATCCAATTTCTGACAAATTAAAAAGCGCCTGGGAGTGTTGCCGTGTTTCCACCCCAGGCGCTTTTTATTTTTAACTTGCTCCTCACACACGACTCAACACTATCACTACTTCTATCAAAGGTCAAGTATATTGAGTAAGACTTTCAAAACTGTACAAGCAATCTAATTTCTGACAAATTAAAAAGCGCTTGGGAGTGTTGCCGTGTTTCCACCCCAGGCGCTTTTTATTTTTAACTTGCTCCTCACACACAAATAAAAGATATCACTGCTTCTATCAAAAGGCAAGTATATTGAGTGACACTTTTAAAAGTGTACACCTTACGGTCTATGATTTAGTGTAAAAAGTGACGTACACCAGTTAAGATCATCAGCAAACCCAGTTCGTTAGCAGCTTTAATTGAATCTTTATCGCGCAAACTTCCCCCTGGTTGGACAATGGCTGTAATTCCTGCAGCTGCGGCTGTTTTGACTGAATCATCAAAGGGGAAGAATCCATCGCTGGCGAGAGTTGCACCAATGGATTTTTCTCCAGCTTGTTCTAGAGCTATTTTAACTGAGCCGACGCGGTTCATTTGACCAGCACCTACTCCTAGTGTAGTGCGATCGCTTGTCACAACAATGGCATTAGATTTAACGTGTTTGCAAACTTTCCACGCAAACAGCAATTCGGCTAATTCGGCGGGTGTGGGTTGACGTTCGGTGACAACTTGCCATTCACTGCTATCAGCAACGATGTCATCGCTAGCTTGGACAAGGAAACCACCTGCGATCGCTTTCACGGTATCCTTAGTCCCACTGCTTAAATCTGGTAGAGTTAAAACCCGCACATTGGATTTTTTACCAAGGATTTCTTGAGCTTCGGCATCACAACTTGGTGCAACCACACATTCTAAAAATGTTTTAGTTAACTCGCTAGCTGTAGCGGCATCAATCGGACGGTTGAGGGCGACAATGCCACCGAAGGCAGAAGTAGAATCAGCATTGAAAGCTTTTTGATAAGCTTCTGAAATTGTGCTTCCCAGTGCTGTACCACAGGGATTTGTATGTTTGATAATCGTTGCTGCGGGGGTATCAGTGAATTCCGCAATAATTCGGCGTGCGGCTTCTAAATCAACTAGGTTATTGTAACTAAGTTCTTTGCCTTGCAATTTCGTAGCGGCTGCCCATCCCGTTGGGGTAGTACCAATTTGATACCAGGCGGCGGGTTGATGAGGATTTTCGCCGTAACGCAGAGATTGTAATTGTGTGCCGCTAAGGGTATATTGCTGTGTTTGTGCGAGGTAAGATGCGATCGCGCGATCGTAAGTAGCAGTGTGCGAAAATCCTTGTAATGCTGCCTTTTGGCGGAACTCTAGGGATGCTACGCCGTTATTTTGGCGCAATTCCTGCAAATACTCGCCATACTGTGCTGGATCGCATAATACAGCGAGATGAGCGAAGTTTTTCGATGATGCCCGTAACATAGCAGGGCCACCGATATCAATTTGTTCAACTGCTTCTAATAATGTTACCCCTGATTTAGCGATCGTTTCCTCGAAAGGATATAGATTCACCACCACTAAATCAATCGGGCGAATTTGGTTATTTTCTAAATCTGTAATATCTTGGGGAACATCTCGCCGCGCCAAAATTCCACCATGAATCCGGGGATGTAGGGTTTTGACTCGGCCACCTAAAATTTCTGGTGAACCTGTGTAATCTGCAACTTTGGTGACAGGGAGTCCCGCATCTTTGAGGGCTTGGGCTGTTCCCCCACTGCTGATTAAATCAAAGTCGAATTCTTCAACCAAGCTACGGGCTAGGTTAATTATACCAGTTTTATTAGATACACTCAGCAGGGCTAGACGCGCCATTGATCAATTCCTTAAAAGTAGGCTAGAAGCGAAGGATCTCAAGTTTTGCATAAGCCTTGGTTTACTTCAAGACCATGAGGAATAATATTGATTTGTGTAATTTATATGCTTAGATCCCCCAGAGCCAGCACTGTCCAAAATGCTGGAAATAAGGACTAGGTGTCTTAGTCTCTAATATTAGCGATCGCCTAAACTAAAAGCAAGCATCTTTTATCCACATAACACCTATGGTTCAGTCTTCTAATCAACGCCTAACTCTAGAAGAATTTCTCGCACTTCCCGAAGGAGATATTACATACGAGTTTGTTAATGGTGAAGCTGTACCCAAATATAAAGATCATGAAATGTCACCAAAATTTTTTCATGGCTCGACTACTGGTGCTTTATTTATACTATTATCTATATGGACACAAGCAAAGGGTCGAGTTGTGATTGAATGGGCAATTAAACTAACACGAAATCAACAAGATTGGATGCCTGTAGCCGATCTGACCTATATTTCTTATAACCGTCTTCCTGTTGATTGGCTATTAGATGAAGCTTGTCCTGTCGCACCTGAATTAGTTATTGAAATCATTTCACCTGGTCAAACTTTTGGTGAAATTGCAGAAAAAGCGACTGATTATCTGAAAGCTGGTGTTTCTCGTGTTTGGGTAGTTGATACAAAAGCTAGAACTGTAACTGTATTTGTGCCATCTTCCTTACCCATTACTTATCGTTCTCATCAACTAATTACTGATGATTTGCTACCAGAATTGGAAATTACCCCTCATGCAATCTTTCAACGAGCTGGATTAAATCCCTAAAATTTTATTAGGAATCAGAAGTCTGTGATAGTGTATTATCTAAACAACAACAAAATATAGGGAATAACAATTTATCAATATCCGAGAGAAAAAGTGATAGTTTCTCTATTTTTTATTGCTTAGATATCCTATTTTATGAGTCAAGATGATGTAACTGTTTTGGCTGATGTGCGATCGCATCCCTATAGTCTTACTTACCTCATTTTAACCGCTCAAGGGTGACATGAAAATATGTCCAAACTTCAACATTAGGCAAATTTTTGTGCGCTTCAACAGCACTAATTGCAACTTGATAACTTAATTTACTCAAAAAATTGATTCAGGTAGGAAAAAGTTATGGCAAATATCATTGGAACCAACGGTAATGATACCTTAAATGGTAATACCTCATTCATCATTGACAGCGACGATACGATTAATGGTAAAGCAGGTAACGATACGATCACACCTAATTATGGCAACGACACTCTGACTGGTGGCGGTGGCAAGGATAAATTTGTCTGTTTTGATTCTGGCTACACCGATACTATCACTGATTTCGGTGGCGTAGGTAAAGGCGTAACTCCCTCAGCAGCAGTCATTGCCGAAGTGGATATCATTAAATTCCAAGATGCTGGGTTGACTGCTCAAAATCTGCTCCTGACTCAGAACGGCAGCAATCTGGAAATCACCTTTGAAGATAGTGTGTTAAGTACAAAAGTCATCCTTCAAAACTTCAAATTAGAAAACCTGGATAATCTGCCAGCAACTTCTTCACGACCTGCTATTGGCAATATCCTGTTTTATGGACAAACCAGCATCGCCGACAGTTTTGATGTGTTTGATGCCAACTCCACTCAAACAAACCTGTTCAACAAGAACACAGTGACATTTCTCAATGACCTCGACAACAACATTACAGGTTTAGACAACTCAAATGATGTGGTGAATGGTCAGGGAGGTAATGACAAAATCGATGGCAAGAGTGGTAATGACCTGCTGCGCGGTGGTACAGGCAATGATACTCTCATTGGTGGTGAAGGGGATGATTCCCTCAACGGTGGTACTGGTAACGACCTGTTGTGGGGTGGTGCGGGCAATGACACCCTATTTGGTGGTACAGAAAATGATACCCTTCTTGGTGGTACTGGTGACGATCGCTTGGATGTTGGTTCTTTGATTCTTGATTCTTTAGCAGGAGCAGGCGATCATCTGCTCTCTGGGGACGATGGCAACGATACTCTCTCTGCCTCAGGCTCCGACAACCGCTACCAAGACACCTATTACTCCTCTGGTAATAACACCCTTAACGGTGGTGCTGGTGACGATCACTTGATTGTTAACTTTTCAAAAGGCAATAACTTGCTGAATGGTGGTGAGGGCAACGATACGTTCTCCAAGAACTACAGTGGCAATGATACGATAGATGGAGGAAAAGGTGACGATTTGTTGTCGTATGAAACCAATGGTTACTATAGTACTAAAGGAATCACTGGAGGAATCACTTCAACTTTCAATGATACTACTAACGTTGGCTCAATTACCCTAGACACGAATCAGGTTAGCTACAAAAATATCGAACGATTAAACATCATAGGTACATACTACAATGACTTGATTGTGGGGAGCAACGGCAACGATACCATAGATGGGGGCTATAGTGGTAATGATACGGCAGATGGAGGTAAAGGTGACGATTTATTGAGGGTTGATGACGACTACAATGCTAACGGTGGAATCACTTCGACTTTTAATCCTACTACTAACCAAGGATCAATTACGGCTGGCACGAGACTGGTTAGCTACAAGAATATCGAACGATTAGATATCACAGGTACATCCTACGATGACAACATTTTGGGGAACAATGGCAACGATACGCTCGACGCGGGCTATAGTGGCAATGATAGGATAAATGGGGGAATAGGTGACGATTTGTTGAGGGTTTATGAGTACAATGCTACCGGGGGAATCACTTCGACTTTCAATCCTACTACTAACCAAGGATCAATTACGGCTGGCACGAGACTGGTTAGCTACAAGAATATCGAACGATTAGATATTATAGGTACATCCTACGATGACAATATTGTGGGAAACAATGGCAATGATACGCTTTCCGGGGGAAGTGCTGGGAATGATACGATAGATGGGGGCGCAGGTGACGATTTGTTGTCCTATAGCTCCAATGCCGGGGACTCAATAACTTCGACTTTCGATGCTACCACTAATACTGGGTTAATTACGGTGGGCGGGGATGGGGTTAGCTACAAGAATATCGAACGATTATATATCGGAGGTTTATTCGGCAATGACAACATTGTAGGGAGCAATGGCAACGATACGATAATAGGAAACGCTGTATATTCTCCGGTGACTTCCATTTATGAGAGTAGGTTTATTAATGGCAATGAAACAATAGATGGGGGTGCAGGTGACGATTTGTTGATCGTCAATGACAGCGATGGTGACTATGTAATCACTTCAACTTTCAATGCCACCACTAACCAAGGATCGATTACATCTGGCACGAATCAGATTAGCTACAAGAATATCGAACGATTAGATATCACAGGTACATCCTACAATGACATCCTAACAGGTGGCAACGGTAATGATACCCTCAATGGTGGTGGTGGTACTGATACCTTTGCTTTTAATAGTTTCAATGAAGGCATTGATAGACTTGATGACTTCAACACTACTAATGAACTGATTCGGGTGTCGATTGCTGGTTTTGGTGGCGGGTTATCACCAGGTTCACTTTCAGCTAATCAGTTTACGATTGGAGCATCTGCAACTACTAGCACTCAGCGATTTATTTACAACGATGTTACAGGTGCATTGTTCTTTGACCAAGACGGCAGTGCGAGTTTCTTTACTCAGATACAATTTGCACAATTATCTCCTGGGTCGTCACTAACCAAAAATAATTTTGTGGTTGTCTAACCGTGATTAGCACTCTATCACTCTAAGTAGAGAAAATAGGAAATGGTCGGATTGCGAGGTGTCTAAAATAGCAACTTGCATCCGATTGATCAATGCAATTATACGCGCTTCGGGACAGGCTTCGCTTAGTGCAATGACATATCGTAAGTGATTAGACGAGCATGATCTGATTCGCTGTTCACTCAAAACTGCCGATTTCTGTCTTCCATAAATTACCTTGATGACGATCGCATTTTTTGATCGAGCAGCAAATGCCATTAAATACTGAAGTCTGCTTGAAGAGATAGGATTTATTAGAAGAGCATAATTTTAGGAGTAAACCTCTGTCTTTACAAGCTATCACTGTTCCCACAGCCACTTCTCAACCCCCCACAGGCTTAATTGTGACTTTGCATGGTTGGGGTGCTAACGCTGAAGATGTAGCATCTTTATTACCCTTGCTCAATTTACCTAATTACCAGTTTGTATTGCCTAATGCACCTTATCCTTATCCCTATTCCCCTATAGGGAGGGCATGGTATGACCTGCGGGTGGAAAATATGTATGAAGGATTGCCAGAAAGTCGGCAACTGCTAACAGATTTCTTGGAATCTTTAGAAAGTACCACTGGCGTACCTTTGTCACGTACCATCTTAAGTGGATTTTCTCAAGGAGGAGCAATGACTTTAGATGTCGGCTCAAAATTGCCCCTAGCAGGTTTAGTTGTGATGAGCGGGTATTTACATCCTGACGCAATCACAGCAGCTAAAAGCGGGATTCCACCAACTTTAATCACTCACGGTAGATATGATGAAGTTGTGCCCCTAAAAGCTGCTTTGAAGGCACAGGAAACTCTCAAGTCTCTAGGAGTGGCGGTAGAATACCACGAATTTGATATGGGGCATGAAATAGATCCACAAACCTTAGAGGTGCTACGAAATTTCGTTGTAAATACAATTGCTTAGTCAGCATTACGAATTTTTTATAAATTCTGGTAAAAATTCTGACAATTTTCACGAAATTAATGACATCTAATGAGTAATATATATTGGGTGGTTGCGTTCAGCGCAACTTAACCCATGCTGAAGGCGAGTGCTGCATAAGGGAGGGGCAAGTATTATGACAACTCTAAGCATTTCCCAAAAAGAAATTGCTGCCATGAGTGCAGTAGAAGTAGAAGAACTAGCTACACGTCTGGAACTGGATAATTATAGCAATGCTTTTGAGGGTTTAAATGATTGGCATTTATTGCGAGCGATCGCATTTCAGCGCCCAGAGTTAGTTGAACCCTACATCTACCTCTTAGACTTGGAACCCTATGATGAAGCGTAGTTGAGAGTTAGGAGTTAAGAGTTAAGAATTAGGATTTATAACTATTTAGTACTAATTTTTGTAACTACTCACTCCTAACTTTTACCATGACTAATCCAAAATTGAACAGGGTTCTCATTGGTGTAGGTGGCGGTATCGCCGCCTACAAAATCTGTGAACTAGTTTCGACGCTGTTTAAAACTGGGGTGGAAGTCCGAGTCATTCTCACCGGTTCGGCGCAAAAATTTATCACACCTCTGACTTTAGCCACTCTATCTCGTCATCCCGCCTACACAGATGATGATTTTTGGCAAGCAAATCACTCCCGTCCGTTACATATTGAGTTGGGTGAATGGGCAGATGTGATGGTAATTGCCCCTTTGACAGCAAATACATTAGCAAAGTTAGCCTACGGAATGGCGGATAATTTACTCACAAATACCGTGCTGGCTTCTACTTGTCCCGTGCTGTTAGCGCCCGCAATGAATACAGATATGTGGGAACAGCAATCGGTGCAGCGAAATTGGCAACAGCTATTGACAGATAGCCGATATCATGGAATGAGTACAGCATCAGGTTTATTAGCGTGCGATCGCATCGGTGCTGGTAGATTAGCAGAACCTCCAGAAATATTCGCTCACATTCTATCGTTATTACACACTCAAGGCAAACGAGATTTAGTCGGTAAACGAGTGTTAATTAGCGCTGGGGGAACACGAGAGTATCTTGACCCAGTGAGGTTTATTGGTAATCCTTCCACAGGTAAGATGGGATTAGCTTTAGCGCAAGCCGCACTTCACCGAGGCGCAAAGGTTACTCTGGTACATGGCCCAGCCCATTGGGATGTACCATTGGGAGTAGAAGCGATTCCTGTTGTGAGTGCCGAGCAAATGCAGCACGTCATGGTGGAATGTTCACCCAAGGCTGATATCATAGTCATGTCGGCGGCTGTGGCCGATGTCAAGCCACGAGATTATAGTATAGAAAAATTACCCAAGCGATCGCTCCCCCAAGCTTTACCCCTAGAACCAGTACCGGATATAGTCGCCCAGTTAGCAAAACTCAAACAGCCGCATCAAATATTAATTGGTTTTGCTGCACAAACTGGGGATATTGTCAAGCCAGCCTTAGAAAAGTTACATAATAAAAAATTGGATGTGATTGTTGCCAATCCCATCGATCAACCTGATAGTGGTTTTGGGAGCGATCGCAATCAAGCGATATTTTTAGATAGTCAGGAAAATCAGGCAGAAATTGCCCCTTGTTCTAAATTAGAAATGGCGCATCAATTATTTGATCATCTTTCCAGATTCCCAAACCGATGAGACAACTAACAATCGAATCCCCATCCACCTGGCGTTTGATCCCAATGATTCAGACATCGGGAGCAGTGCAAATGGCGATCGATGCTTGGTTGTTCAACCAATGTGAAAAGGGACAGCACCCGCCTACCCTACGTTTTTATACCTGGTGTCCATACACTCTCTCCTTGGGACATTTACAAAAACAATGGCCTACCCAATGGCATAATCTGATTTATCAGGGACAGGCGCTCGATTTAGTTCGTCGCCCAACGGGAGGTAGAGCGGTTCTCCACCAAGGGGACTTAACCTACGCCCTGATTACCTCAGCTAGTACTGGAAAAAGTTGGGGTATTTATGAAAAAATCTGTAACTTTTTGATTCAAGGCTGGCAAACCTTGGGTATTGAGTTAAATTATGGTTCTGCTGGACGGGGTTACATTCATAATCCCAGTTGCTTCAACACAGCAACAGCAGCTGACTTGGTTACAGCCGATGGAAGTAAATTTATTGGTAGCGCTCAACGTAAGGGGAGAGATACCATTCTTCAACATGGCTCGATGATTTTGTCTACAGACAAAGATTTATTTCAGGAAATCTTTGAACAATCGGCTCCGTGGAATACCTCACTTTGCAACACACACCAAGAGGATGGCTGGATTCTCAAGATTGTGGATACATTGACAGAGACAGCAAAACAGTACTTTGGCATAGAACTAGTTACCCAACCATTCACCGATTTAGAATGGCAAGATATCCTCAAATTGCGATCGCTTTATGAAGTGCGTTAGCGTCGCTCATCGTAGGTATCGTCTATTGTGAAACTTGAGGTTATTTAGTCAAAAACGAATATATATCAATACGGTTCAGTTAAGGCTAAAACTCTGTTATCCAAGTCATTTTTTTAACGAACCGCAGAGGCGCAGAGGACGCAGAGAGAAGAAAGAGAAGGAAAAAATTGCTTAACTGAACTGTATTGATATACATACCAGTCCTAAATCATTTGTGAATAATAATATCCCCGACTTCGTAAAAGTTGTCGGGGATCTGAGTCTCTCGATTTTCACAACTCATTTAGGATTGCTATAGGTCAGGTTTAGTTAAGGCTAGCAATAGTTTGTCTACTGCGCCAAGCTGAAATCTGCTGTAAGTAGAACTATTACAAGTTCGACTTGCACGAATACTTGGGTTGGGATAGCCTACGCTAAACCGGATAATTTGGGCAGATGACAGGCGACGTTATAAATTAATAGTGTATCTGCAATACCGGACTTGTTCTGGCTCAGTTTCAATAGCAAAGGTTTGGAGATGTTTACTTTATCAGAAACTTCTATCCTGGCGGCAATCCTACTGGTAGCTTTAGGCATTTTAGGCTGGGGCTTTTATCGCGCCAGACCTTTTGGTAAGCTGGGAATCTTAGCCTGGTTACAGTCGGTGGTGTTGATGACTCCCTGGCTCCTGTTTTTTGGATTGTTTGCCGCAGGGATTTACATCAATATAGCGGGTATATTGTTATTAGTTGTGACTTCCGCCGTCTTGTACATCTTTTTGGGCAGACAGTTACGCACAGAGGGGCAAGATGCCATCCTCAAGCAACGCGCAACCGAAAGAATCGCTGCTGCTTCGTTAATTGAAGCAAATTCTCCACAATTAGCAGTCGCGGAACTGAAAGCGGAGATCCCACCAATACCAGAAGATGACTTGAATGCAATTAAAGGTATTTTTGGTATCGATACATTTTTTGCCACAGAAACCATCGCCTACCAAGATGGAGCCATTTTTAAAGGCAATTTGCGGGGAGAACCAGAAGAGGTTCACAACCGTCTAACTGCAAGTTTACAACAACGCCTTAGCGATCGCTATCGTCTGTTTTTAGTGGAAAACATAGACGGTAAACCTGTGGTAATTGTCCTACCAAGCCGCAACGATCCCAAGCCGATGTTGCGATCGCAAAAAGCTTTTGCAGGTATTCTGTTAATAGCAACTATTGCCACAAATCTAGAAGCTGCGAGTTTATTGCTGAATTTTGATTTCTTTGGCAATCCAGGACGATTCACAGAAGCTTTGCCCATCGGTGCTGGGATATTTTCGATTTTAGTAGCTCATGAAATTGGTCATTGGTTACTTGCCCAGCGTCATCAAATTCGCCTTAGCTGGCCGTTCTTTCTACCCGCAGTCCAAATTGGCTCTTTTGGTGCAATTACCCGTTTTGAGTCTCTATTGCCCAACCGTAAGGTATTATTTGATATCGCTTTGGCAGGGCCAGCCGCAGGTGGTATTGTCTCTTTGTTAATGCTGGTGACAGGCTTGCTGCTTTCTAGTCCAGGTAGTTTATTTCAATTGCCCAATCAATTTTTCCAAGGGTCGATTTTAGTGGGAAGTTTGGCGCGAGTTGTCCTTGGTTCGGCGTTGCAATCGCCCCTGGTAAGTGTTCATCCTTTAGTAGTGATTGGTTGGCTGGGCTTAGTAATTACCGCTTTGAACTTAATGCCGGCAGGACAACTAGATGGTGGGCGAATTGTTCAAGCGATTTATGGACGCAAAACCGCAGGACGAGCAACGATCGCAACTCTAATTTTACTAGCAGTAGTGTCTCTTGGTAATATGATTGCCATGTACTGGGCGATCGTCATTTTCTTCTTGCAACGCGATCAAGAACGCCCCAGTTTGAATGAGGTTACTGAACCCGATGATGCTAGAGCCGCTTTGGGGCTTTTGGCTTTATTCTTGATGATTACTACACTACTACCCCTAACTCCGGGCTTGGCTGGGCGTTTGGGAATAGGATAGTGTTTATGGAGCTTACACCCAAACAAGCAATATCCGCAATTCGGGTGTGCGCCCAACTTACCAGAGTTTATAAACGAATAGACCTTGTAAGATTAGATGAGCGTACCAGAAATATTTATATCTTGGCGAATAATTCAATCGAAGCTGAGGTAACACCAACTGGAGAAATTCTTTGGTTATGACAAAACCTAACTTTCAACAAATGCCTTTAGAGCAGCTAAGAGTTTATATTTTGGAGCATCGCAACGACGATGAAGCATTCCATATCTATATTGACAGAAGACGTGCCCAATCTCCAAATCAGATGCCAATGACTATTGAGGAAGCGGAGGCGGAATTACAGAGACGCTTTGGACAGCAAGCGAGTTAAAATAATTCGTAATTCGTAATTCGTAATGACGCGACGCTCGAAGACTCGCTACCGCTCCGCTATCGATGACTCGCTACCGCTTCGCTATCGCGGACTCGCTAACGTAATTCGTAACTTGCTGCTTGTTAGGGAACTTCAAGAATTAATTGGATATTTTTTTATTTGGAAGTCCCTTAGTTGATCTTCACTTAAACCTAAAGAATTTGTGAAAAACCCACGACAGATTCTTAAGTGATTGTCGGTGAACTTTCACTGCAATTAAGCGATTTGTTCACCGACAGTTTATTATGAAAATTAACCGAACGGTTTCCAACCTGCGAGCAAATTTGGGTAACTTGTTGGTGTGGGGAAAATTTTCTGGAAGCCAGTTTGACGTTCTTGAGGCTTTTCTTTGCTTATATTCCAGAGGGATTCATAGAAAAAGAAAGAGACTCCAGCAAAATTGCGATCGCGGATTTTTTGTACTTGTGTCTGAAGCTGCTGCATGGATACAGTTTTGTTTTTCAACCCAGCCAAAATACCCACACTCACAGGAATATGCCTCTTGGCTGCTTTCACTTCTGGATACTCTAATTCCCTAACAAAAACATTCAAATCATCCCGATATATCTGCAAAACTAAGTCTTCAACAATTCCCAGCCGTTCCCACTTTTGCCAGTCTGCTAAAAAGAAGTCATAAGAAAAACGTTGAGGATTAGGAGCAATGGAAACCAGACAATCTTTTTTAGTAGCTTTAATAGTTTTGAAAACCCGTTTCATAAACTCGGTGATTTTGTTAGCTCTCCAACTTACCCATTCTGGATCTTTAAAGTTTTTGGAGGGAGCTTTACCACGGTGTTCTTTTTTGTAAAGTGCCACTGTATAGGCATCATATCCTAATTCTGATGGTAAGCCAAAATGGTCATCAAATTGAATCCCATCAATATTATAATTTCTGACAATTTCAACGATTAAATCTTGGATAAACTGTTGTACTTCTGGACGAAAAGGATTTAGCCAAACGCGATTATCATTCCCATCTTTGACAATCCGCGTCCCATCGCGGCGGTTAGTGAGCCATTGGGGACGATTTTTAGCTAATAGAGAATCTGCTGGTGCCATGAAGCCAAATTCAAACCAGGGAATCACCGTTAACCGTTTTTGATGTCCCACATCCACAATCTCTTTGAGGATATCTCGCCCTTGCAATCCGGGTGTGGGATCGAGCGATCGCCCGATAACTTTTTGGGCGACTTTGCTAGGATACAATGTATACCCCCAATTCCAAACCGCCGGATATATGGTGTTAAAATGGAGTTCGTCAAGGCGTTGCAAAGATCCCTTGAGGCGATCGCGCTCAAATAAGACATCACTATCAATATTTGTTAACCACACTCCCCTTAACTCAGATGCGATAGTTGAGGGTAGATTTATTTGAGCGTTCAATGGGAACGACAACATCACCGTAGCGATCGCACTTAAGGTAAGCATAACGACAAACAAAAAATACTTTCTACTTTGGCGAATATTCCACCAAAAAGGAAACTCAACACACCACTTTACAAACCTTTTCATCATTATTTAAAATGTCTGTCTTACTGAAGGAAACATCGGTATAATAACTAATATTAATGCTTAACCTTTGTTTCCTGCTCTAAAAACAGATTGCCAATATCAAATAAAAGTTGCATAGTCCCTCGATAGCCAACCTTGGTGAACTGACCATGATCTAAGCGGTCAAAAATGGGAATCCCTTGACGATAGAGAGGAATTTTTAAGCGTTGAGCGATCGCCACACCATGAGAGTTGGTAATTAGCAAATCAGATCCAACCGCCAATTGCTCAAAGTCTTCCAAATCGCCGATAGTGACACTAGGAATCGGAAGTTTTTCTAACAGAGGAAAGCGTGTTGTTGTCACTGCTGAGTGAATCTCAACTCCTAGCGATCGCAAAAAAGCAACTGTTGACCAAAGTAAATCTGGTTCCAACGCCAAAGAAACTCGCTTGCAACCAAAGTAAAAGTGATTTTCCAACATCACATGTTGTAACTGACGGCGTTGACGGCGGTATTTCTCTGGTACGCTAACACCACTGATATCCGCCAAAGCTTGCAGGAATTTATCTACTGCTGCTAATCCGGTTAGTTCACCAAATATCTCATAAGGTATATTGAATCTCTGCTCCAAAATTTGTGCTGCACCGCGCATACTATCACCTAGCGCCAAAGTGAATACAGAACTACCAATTGAGCGCAACTGTGCTGCATTTGTACCATTAGCTGTAATCGCACTAGAAGAATCTTCTATAGAGCCATCTAGTACGCCAGAAAGGTCTGGTACGACAATAGGTACAAGTCCAAAAGAGGTGACAATCTCTTTGATTTCCTGGACATCCCCTGGTGTGAAGGCAGAACTCGCCAAAATAGTGATTTGTGTGCGGTAAGCGTCTTGCTTGGAGCTTTTTTGAGGAATTTTCCTGACTATACTCTCAACTGCACCAGCAAAGCCATCCTGTAATGTACCTTTGAAATCTGGTGTAGAGACAAGCACAATTGGTAAATAATCTAGTTCTGGGTGACGGTGGCGAATCTCCTTAACAAAGCGCCCCATATCATCACCTCTGGTTTCCACCAGTCCAGTGCTACAAAGACCGATAATTTCTGGTTTGGATCTCTGCACCAAAGTCAAGATTGCTTGTTCAACTCTTTCCTCACCACCCAAAATGGTTGCAACTTCGGTCATCGCCGTACTGGAAAGGGGAATCGCCTGACGGAAATGTTGTACTAATACCGCCTTAGTCAAAGCAGTACAGCCTTGAGAACCGTGTAATAAAGGCATGATTCCCTTCAACCCCAAAAAGGCTAAAACTGCACCTACAGTTTGGCTTTGCTTCAAAGGATTAACTGCAACAGATGTACTCGTAACGCTAATAATCGCCATTAGATTTCCTCCTGTAAAGGGGATGAGGAAGTAATTTCTCCCTCATCTCCCCCTGCTCCCCCATCCTCTGACCACGGGGCTGGCTGGTATACTTGCTCCCATACAGGATTGTAAAAAGCGGCATACAATTCTCGTGCTACTTCTAAAATTCCTACATACCCTGCATAAGGATGGTTGCGTTCTTGATTAATATCTAGGAATGGAATTCTAGCTGTAAGAGAAGTGTCTTGATAGCGTTTATCAGCAATTAACATATCAGCTTGATTTTCGTTAATTATCTGTAAAATTTCTTCAGGACTATTTTGCTCTAGAATTATGCCATCTTGACCTAGCAAAGTTTTGACTCTAATTTTATCCTCCTCAGTATTATTCTTAGTAAGAATAGCAATAACTTCCATGCCCAATTTCTTAGCAGCAAAGATAATCAACCAACTCTTGAAACTTCCAATAGAAAGGATAATACGCTTACCTTGCAATCGGGTAATATACAGAGCGAGTTTTTCATCTATTGCAGCAGTTTCTTCTACAATTAACGTTTCTGTCTGTTCCTGCAAATCAGAACCACCTAATTTTGCAGCAATATTCCTTAAACACTGATTGATTGATTCTATGCCATAAATAGACTCTTCAATATAGGGAATGCCATATTTTTTCTCCATCCCTTTTGCCATGTTAATTAGTGCTTTGGAAGAGAGCAACACGTTAAGTTTGGCGCGATGGGCATAGCAAACTTCTTTGTAGATAGCATCGCCTGTAATTTTTGCCAAAACTCTGATACCTAATTTCTCCAATAACGGTAGAACATTCCATATTGCACCTGCGATATTATGTTCACCAATTAAGTTGATGTCATCAGGTGTACTATTCTCTGGTTCAGCTGTTCCAATAACGTGTTCTAGCAACGCTTCACCAGCAACACGATTGCCCAAATTTTGATTCCCAATAAAGCCAGGGCAATGTACAGGGATAGTGGGTATTCCTGTTTTCTCGGTGGCATTTTTGCAAACTCCCTCGATGTCATCCCCAATCAGGGCGGTGATGCAAGTGGAGTAGACAAATACTGCCGCCGGTTTGTAGCGTCTTGCTAATTCTAAAATACCTTTGTACAGCTTTTTCGCTCCACCGAAAATGATATCGTTCTCATCGATATCGCTGGTAAAACGTATTTTGTACAGCATCGAACTAGAAGAAAGACTGCTGTAACTTCCCCAAATACTGGCAGCACAGCCACTTGGCCCGTGGACTACATGAGCAGCATCGGTGATTGGTACTAGGGTAATCATTGCACTATCAAAAGCGCAACTCCCTTGAGTAGTTCCAGGTTGGGGTAATTGTGTAGAGGACTTTTTTTTATGCAATTTCTGTTGCTGAGGAGCATCTTTGGAATTTGACTCACTGAATGAATCGTTGATTTTTTCTGGGGTAGGATTCATTTGTTTGGTGACAATAGGTAGAAGTTATTAGGTGTTAACTGAATTCCAAAAAAATGAAGATGATTTTAATTTATTAACTATGTATCTAAAGTATGGAATAAAAGGAGATGAGAAAGATAGTTTTTCATCCCCTAAAACATAAACATCAACTAGGTTAGAGAAGGAGAAAACACAAACACGAACTAGACTATTAAAGTATTAATTTTGCTGTGTACACCTTGGTAGATTGGTGTTAATACGGTGAATATCAAACACACAGAGTTAAGATTAGCTATTCCATTACCTCCATTTTAAAAGATTGGTGAGAAAGTGGGCGAGAATAGCCCACCTAATATTTAGTGTGTATTTAGCACCGGAGTCTAAACAAGAACCTTACTTCTTCTCGCTACCAGAAACTATTTCTACATTTCCTTTTTTCACTGCTTCTAGTGCTTCGCCTTGAACGTCTTCTAGCTTCTTAGCCGCGTCTGCTTGGCTAATCATTTTTGCAGCATTTTCTTCACTTTCAAGGATGCCGAACTCAATCAACAAATCTTCTAGCTCATCCATCTCAATGGGTGTAGGAACGGTAAGATTTGTATTGTTGATAATCTTGTCTGCTAATGTGCGGTACTCATTAGCTTGTTTGCTGTCAGGCGCATACTCGTTCACTGTCATCCGGCGCAGTTCGGCGTGTTGCACGATATTGTCACGCGGGACGAAGTGAATCATGTGGGTATTCAATCTGGCTGCCAGGGTGCTAATCAGTTCATCTTCCCGGTCAGTTTGACGGCTGTTACAAATCAGCCCACCCAAACGTACACCACCAGTATGAGCATATTTGAGAACGCCACGAGCGATGTTGTTAGCTGCAAACATCGCCATCATTTCACCGGAGGTAACGATGTAGATTTCTTGGGCTTTACCTTCACGAATTGGCATAGCAAAACCACCGCACACAACGTCGCCCAATACGTCGTAGGATACGAAATCTACGTCTTGATATGCGCCATTTTCTTCGAGGAAGTTGATGGCGGTGATGATACCCCGACCGGCACAACCTACACCAGGTTCTGGTCCACCTGATTCTACACATCTGATATCCCGAAAGCCAGTGATTACCACTTCTTCGAGTTCGATATCTTCCACAGCGCCCCGTTCAGCAGCTAAGTGCAATACGGTGGTTTGGGCTTTACAGTGCAGAATCAATCGGGTAGAGTCAGCTTTGGGATCACAACCCACAATCAAGATGCGTTGACCCTTTTCGGCCATAGAAGCGAGGGTATTTTGGGAGGTAGTAGATTTACCGATACCGCCTTTACCGTAGAAAGCAATTTGTCTAATTTTGCCGTCGGACATGATGATTGATCCTGTAATTGTTTGTTTGGTGAGTCTGTCGGTTGATGAGGCGATCGCACTGTAAAATTACAGCAGTGGCCAGATGTAGAACGTCGTTGGAGGCGCTCGTTCTACAGCAAAAAGAGTCCGAACAAAGAACATATTCAAGTTTTGGTCAGTTTTCGTTGACCATTAGTCATTACTCAAGGAATATTGCAAGTATTACCATCCGCTCACTTACAGCGAATTGCAATCAAACGTGCCACAACTAAAAGCAATACTGGGCTTTGTTTTAGGATTTATTTTTGTGGCGGGTTTGATCGAAAACTGCTGTAAATGATTTCTCTAGCGCTAGCAATACCAATTGGAAAAAAGAAAGCGACAAATAGACCATTTGTAGAGACGCGATGAATCGCGTCTTTACTTTACCCAAGGATGTGTTGCAGTCATGAATTGAATTGGTATAATACCAATTGGAAAAAAGAAAGCTACAGATTCCAAGCCGGAAACTCAAATTGAAATCCGAATTACGAATTGAGCATCATCAGTTGTTGTAATCCCTGAAGGTTGCTCACACCTAAAGAGTGGTTGCAGCAGCAATTTAAACTTACGCCAAGTTTCCCTTTAACCACACAACCAACCATTGCAATCCACTCTAAACAGTCGCTACAACTTCCCCAATTTTGCTGATATCGTAACCGCCGAGAATTTCAAATTGTGAGTGAACCATTCGATGTCCCAAAGTACTGAGCAACTGCTGTACTGGTGCTTCTTCCAGATATTCTTTGAGAATCACCAAATCATATCGTGACTGATGTAAAGGGATAAATCCCAGCCCAAAGGCGGTAGCGACAGATGCCGTACTCATCCCAGCATCGGCAATTCCTCCGACCACAGCTTGAGCAACATCTTGGTGAGTTTTGAGTATATTGTCAAAGCCCTGAACAGCATCGAACGGTATCTGCTCCTTTTGGAGTGTTTGTTCCAAAAGCATCCGACTACCAGAACCGATTTCGCGGTTAACAATAGTCGCTCCCCCAGCAACTAAGTCAGTAACTGTTCTAATTCCCATTGGGTTCCCTGACTTTAACAAAAGTCCCTCCTCCCAGACACCAAGGGTAATCAGAACTGCTTCCCTCCCAGCCAGAACATCTCGAACAAAGGGAGTATTATACTCACCAGTCTCAGGATCGTACAGATGCATCCCCGCGATGTGCGCCTCACCTCTGCATAGACTGTGCAATGCAGCCATGCTATTGGCGAAGTTATATTGAACTCGCAGTTGAGGATGCCAGCGTTCGGTGGCTCTTGCCCATAGTGAAATTACAGGGGCACAACCAGCAATCACAACGGTGTTGTGAAGTGTGTCGAGATTATCGTCTAGTAGCCTGACTCGAACTTTATTTGTACCTGTAAGGCTTGTGCTTTCACCATCAGCCGGAATCATATCTTGGCGAAAAGCATCCTTACCAATCAAGGGATAAGCTATCCATTGTCCTCCGACACGAGCCATGCTAACTCGCAGTTGCTGACCATTAGGAACGGGTTTGGCAAGAACTGCTTCAATTTCAGGTAAATCCCGCTCTAACCAGAATAGATCCTCTACTTGACAGCCAAGCGCTTTGGCCAAGCGAAGTGTTATGGCTACTGAGGGAGCATATTGTCCCGACTCTACACCACTAATTGTCTGACGAGTCACATTAGCGATGTTAGCCAAATCTTGTTGGCTCATGCCTAAGCGAGTTCTAATTGACTTCAAGTTATTACGGAGGTCACTATCCTGCTTCATTGGCTTTATCTCTTAGTTTCAAAAAGCCGTAGCGGATTTAACTTGCATCTGCCAAGGCGAAAGTGTAGTCTTTGAGTTTATATCATTTCTCTTTGAAGACTTTTTGTACTTTCGCTGTCTCGATTCCCCATATAAAAAGACTATCACAGAAATTGCCAATTTGCTTGCGAAGCGCAAATTATTTTTGCGGATGGTTACTTTTTACTTGCTCCTTTGGCTCAAAAGCCCCAAATAGCAATAAACAGAGCATTTATCTAGCAATCAAACTTTACCAATTAAGTTGGTAAATAGTATTATTTAATACAGTTTTAGAGATTAGTTTCAGCTTTGATGCTTGATAGGCGAGTAATACAAACGTAGAAAACATATCAACCAATTTCGATTTTTTGGGTAAATTTTGCCCTGACGAAAAATTACCTATTTGACTAAAGTGAATATGCACATAGCATCAGCAAAGAATTGCTGGTTTAAATTTTTGCACAATCAATTAGGTACTTACCAAAGTATGTAACAGATGGCAACAAAGTAATGGAGAGAGTAATGATTACTGAAGAAGACTTAGCCCAACAATTTAATGTAATTATTGAACACACTCATCCACGGGTATGGAAACTGTTAAGTCAGTGTTATGTGAAGATAATCAATCCTCATCCTCACTTAACAAGAGTGAATAGAAAAATATGCATCCGTCATGCAAAATACATTGGTATTTATTGCCCTGACAGACTAATTAGTGGTGTAGTAGAACAAAAAAACCTACTCAAAGAAGTAGCAGAATATTTGGGGCTAGTTGAAGTTGTTTGCATTAATGCCAATAACTTGATGCGCGATCCTCTCTCAAATCTCAAGCAAGCTTATCCACAGTTGTGGTTAGACTTGTTATGGATTGTCACTCAAGAGCAATAACCTAGTACCGCTTCGCGTAATTCGTAATTCGTAATGACGCGACGCTCGAAGACTCGCTACCGCTTCGCTATCGATGACTCGCTAACGCTATGCTAACGTAATTCGTAATGACGAGACGCTAAAAGCGAACGAATACTCGCTACCGCTACGCTAACGTAATTCGTAATTAGCATTACGTAAGGGTTTTAGACATTTTGAATGGGTGGCTTATTTCCGCCGTGCTGTACTAGTGGTCTGTCAAATCCATTTTGACGGTTGGAGAGACGCGATAAATCGCCGTCTCTACAGAAAATTTATTCGTCAATTATTTCTTGAGAGACTACTAGTAAACCTGATTTTTTTGCAATATTCAATCTGCAAAAAAACAAAAATACCAATCTTCACCGTAGCTTCGTTACTTTTGAAGCTTGCTAAAAACTTATGAACCAACCATGCTTACATCCAGATGATTTGCCTTCACCTCAAACAATCAAGCTGAGTGAAATACTATTTAGACAGCTTGAAGAAGCAACTAAAAAAAGCTTTTTCTTAGCGTGCGATCGCATGACGCGGATTTTGTTATCGAGTTGTCATTGGTATTTCCAAATCAATAGTGGCGTTTTGACGTTGATCTTGATTTGTAATAGTATGGAAAGTCATCGCAATATCATGAAAACTGTTCCCCAATTTGCCGATCGCTTAAAACAGTTTGCCAATAGAGCTAAAATTACTGTGAGTTCTCCAATTGACAAGGGTATACCGTGGGTACTCAGTATAGATAATGTCTTACCTGAAGGGGACTTGCCGAGTACCTGATAGATAAACTAGAAAAATAGCGATCGCCCTTCCTCCTGAATATTGGCGATCGCGCCAAAACAAAGTCCTCCTGCCCCCTGCCCCCTGCTTTGGGAGATGTTGGGGAAATATTTGGGGTAAAACTAGGGTAATGTAAAAGGGTCAAGATGTTTACAAAGCAGCTGTGTTAAACAAAAATTATGTCGTCCGATCAAATTAGATTTTATCCCACGACGATAATGGTCTTCTAAATAGGCATTAACTTCTATAATTGCCATTTGATACACGGGTGTAAATCCGTTAGACAGATTTTGCCCTCCTTAATACCCTATATTGTCAAGTTAGGCGCTTATATCTTGCAGTATATAGATAACTTTTAGATAACTTTTACCCTCACGACTGGAGAGCAAAATCTTGGGCATAGAATTACGCAGTTTCGTATTTCTCGACAACCTGCAACCTCAACATGCAGCATATATGGGAACAGTAGCCCAAGGCTTCTTACCATTACCAGGAGATACATCACTGTGGATTGAAATCTCTCCTGGTATCGAAATTAATAAAATTACAGATATAGCCCTAAAATCTGCCTCTGTCCGTCCAGGGGTACAGGTAGTTGAACGACTATATGGACTACTAGAAGTTCATTCTAGCTCCCAAGGCGAAACGCGAGCTGCTGGTCAAGCTATTTTGGCAGCACTGGGAGTCAGAAGAGAAGAATGTCTGAAACCGCGGGTTATTTCTAGTCAGATTATCCGCAACATTGATGCTTATCAAACACAACTAATTAATCGCACGCGCCGGGGACAGCTACTACTAGCAGGTCAAACGTTATATGTATTAGAAGTTGAACCTGCTGCTTATGCCGCACTAGCGGCCAATGAAGCGGAGAAAGCAGCGAGGATTAACATTCTTGAAGTTCAAGCTGTCGGTAGCTTCGGGCGGCTTTACTTAGGTGGACAGGAACAGGATATTCTAGCAGGGGCACAGGGAGCGTTAACGGCCATTGAAAGTGTCGCTGGTCGGGTAAATTCTTTGGGTGGTCGTCAGGAGTAAAGGAGAGAAAATGGCAAATCGAGAGCATCTAACTTTACTCAAAGCAGGTGCAGTTAAATGGATTGAGTGGAGAAAGAAGAATCCCCAGATTGAACCAGACCTCAGCGCTGCGAATCTGCAAGGCGATAACCTCAGAGGTGCAAACCTCCAAGGGGTCAACTTGAGAAGAGTTGATTTGGGTAATGCTTTACTCGTGCGAGCAAACCTCAGTGGTGCTGACCTCAGTAGTGCCAACCTCTACAAAGCTTTTTTGAATGAAGCTAACTTGAGTGCGGCTAACTTCAGTGTTGCTAACTTGAGTGGCGCTATACTTACTCAGGCAGATTTGAGTCATGCCAATTTGATTGGTGCTGACTTGAGTCAGGTGGATCTTAGAGGTGCTGCGATCGCATCTGCTAATCTAATTGGTACTGACTTAAGAGGCGCTAACTTGAGAGATGCCGATTTAGGCGCAGCGAAGTTGATGCGGACTAACCTCTCTTTTGCCAACCTCATTGAAGCTAACTTAATTGCAGCTGACCTCAGCGAGGCGAGTTTATACGAAGCAGATGTTTTAGGGGCTTATCTTTACAAAGCTGACCTATACAAAGCTAATCTAACCAAGGCTCACTTCAGTGGTGCATACCTATTGCGGGCTAACCTAAGTGAAGCTGATTTGAGTCAAGCTGACTTAAGTTGGACTAACCTCAGAGACGCGAATTTGGCAGGGGCGAATCTCAGAGGAACTAACCTTAGAGGAGCCGACATTCGGGGAGCTAACCTCAGTGGCGTAAATTTTCAAGAAACAATTATGCCTAACGCTTCAAGATACGATTAGCTTATAAGAAATAACCCTATATAGCAATCCTAAATCATTTGTGAAAAATTAGATCCCCGACTTCTTCGAGGATGCTGCTGGCTAATAGGGGGTAAGACCCCTCGATTGAACGATAAAACAAGGCTTTTGGAAGGCGATCGCATTATTAATATTGCGTCGTAAACCCTATAAAATCGTGGGTGTGAGGGGTGATACCCCTGAATCGCCAGCAGTGTCCGTAAAAGTTGTCGGGGATCTTGTTTAAAACTACACTGAACCACATATAACTTTTCCTGATAGTTAGTATTATTAATAATTATTACGATTTTGTCATAATATATGAATATTTATAGCCCTCCTTGCAGATATCTATATTTGTTTAGCGGCGAATTCTATTCACCGGAATGATTAAACTTATGAGTCAAATAGTCTGGATAGCAAGACACGCTAACCGCCTCGATTTCGTAAACCCCGATTGGTTTCTCACCGCCGAACGACGCTACGATCCACCCTTATCTGATGATGGTATGCTTCAGGCGCAGCAGTTAGCTAGACGATTGAAAAAAGAAAAGATTGGACATATTTTCGCTTCTCCTTTCCTGCGAACCGTACAAACAGCAAACGCAGTTGCAGAAATGCTCAACTTGCCGATTAAACTCGAAACAGGTTTGAGTGAATGGCTAAATCCAGTTTGGATGACAGAAGAACCTGAAAGACTCTCAACTCGAGCATTAGCAAAGTTATTCCCCAGAATTGACACCAGCTATACCTCACGTATCGCCGCCAAATTTCCTGAAACCCACGAAAAAGTGCGAGAACGTTCTGGACAAACTGCTAGATGTTTAGCTACTGAGTTCTTCCCAGAGGATATCCTGCTAGTGGCGCATGGTGCATCTGTGTTGGGCGGAGCAATGGGGCTAGTAGGGGACATTGCCAAAACAGAAGTTAAAGCTTCTTTATGTTCTCTGGTGAAAGTGGTACGCCAAGACCCAGAATGGTTATTAGAACTAACGGGAGATACTTCCCATTTAACCCACATAGAAGAAGTTATTCGATTTGCCTAAACCTTTGATAGAGATTTGGGTTCATGGCATCTGGTACGTTGGGTATATCCTACAAAAAAAGTAATTAATTCACGTATAAATTCTATGACTTTGTTACTAGCAGGAGACATCGGCGGGACGAAAACTATTCTGCGATTGTCTGAAACATCAGATTCAGAAGCTTTACATACTATTTATCAGGAAAATTACCACAGTGCTGATTTTCCCGATTTAGTACCTATAGTGCAGCAGTTTTTGCTCAAAGCCAATACACGAACACCAGAAAAGGCTTGTTTTGCGATCGCAGGCCCTCTTGTCAACAATACTGCAAAACTGACTAATTTAGCCTGGTTTTTGGATACCGAACGTCTACAACAAGAATTGGGTATCCCGCAAATTTCTATGATTAACGACTTCGCCGCCGTTGGCTACGGCATTTCAGGTTTACAAAAACAAGACTTGTACACCTTACAAATTGGCAATTTTCAACCCGAAGCCCCGATTGGAATTATTGGTGCTGGTACTGGCTTAGGACAAGGATTTTTAATAAAAAAGGGAGATTACTATCAAGTCTTTCCTTCTGAAGGTGGACACGCGGATTTTGCCCCTCGGAATGAAATCGAGTTTCAACTGTTGAAATACTTGTTGGGTAGACATGATATCCAGCGCATTTCTGTAGAACGGGTGGTTTCTGGAATGGGAATTGTCGCAATTTATCAGTTTTTGCGCGATCGCCAATTTGCCACCGAATCACCAGATATTGCCCAAGCCGTGAGAACTTGGGAACGAGAAGTGGGACAGGAAGAGAAAAGTGTTGATGCTGGTGCTGTCATTGGTACAGCCGCATTGCAAGGTAGCGATCGCCTCTCGGAACGAACTTTGCAATTATTTATAGAGGCTTACGGTGCAGAAGCCGGCAATCTCGCCCTGAAACTTCTACCTTACGGCGGTTTATACATCGCTGGGGGAATTGCACCCAGAATCTTGCCTTTAATCCAAAATAGCGATTTCTTATTAAATTTCACCCAAAAAGGTAGGATGCGCCGTCTCTTGGAAGAAATTCCTGTGTATATTATCCTCAACTCGCAAGTTGGCCTAATAGGTGCTGCTTTATGTGCTGCTAGGTTATAACAGCTGGCATCATCAGTGAGATCGGCATCTCAAAAGGTAAAACTTATGACAGTTAAAAGTCTGTTGCCACTAATCGCCGCCACCATTCTCTGTGGTGGCTCTATTCTTGTGGAAGCGCGTCAACCCAAACCTCCAAAGGCTGTTGTTAAACCAACGGTTTCTCAACCCGCGCCGCCACAATGGAAATTATACACTGCTCCCGATGGGCGTTTTACAATTTTGATGCCGGGAAGCCCCAACAGAAATACCGAATACCAAAAAACTTATATGGGGGAAATTACCTTAGAAATATTTGTTGCTCAACCACCAAAACAGCAAGTAGCATACATAGTTGCTTACAATGATTTTCCTTATAGTTATGGTCAAATGGCCGATCCCCAAGCTGTGCTTAATAATGCGCGAGATATGGCTTTAAAGACTACGAAAAGTAATTTAATTAGTCAACGAAACATTCGTAGTTCTAATAATCATCCCGGCAAAGAAATTGAGTATATCAATTCTGGAGGGAAAATTACTATAAGTAGAATGTATGTTGCTGAAGGAAGGCTATATCAAGTAATGGCAATAACTACAAAAAAACAGCAGAAGACGCTAGCTAAAACTATTACTGGTTATTTAAATTCTTTCCATGTAGTTTTGAAAAAGTGAAATAATTAAAACCTTTACTAGATTAGCCTTGTAATCAATTACAGGGCTTAAGGTTTTTTGATGAAAATTCTAGATCGCTAAAGATGCGATAAATCATCATAAAGACGCGATAAATCGCCGTCTCTACAAAAGATTAATTATTGTAGAGACGGCGATTCATCGCGTCTCTTGCCTTAACCGAATAGTATTGTCCGTTAGGGGATTTAGTTAGTGGAAAATCCTTGTTACTGGGATAATGAACGTGATACGGCTATGTTTCAGTCCCCGTTAGGAGGGGATTTAGTTTGTGGAAACAAGGAAGCTTATAAACCTTTTGACTTTCAATATTTTTCAATAGCCACGAATTACTTATACAAAAAAGATAAGGGATTACTCATATTTTCGGCAAAACCAAGAATACCGCGATCGCTATGTTCGTCAGGGGGAACGCATCTAAATTATATTGACAAAATACCGTATTAATGTATCAACAC
>NZ_JABXKI010000255.1 GCF_017115095.1 Nostoc sp. NMS4
CTTGTCTCCCTTGTCTCCCTTGTCTCCCTTGTCTCCCTTGTCTCCCTTGTCTCCCCCCTCAGCACTCAGCACTCAGCACTAATTAAAGATTTTGGCGGCGAAACTCGGCGGGAGTAAGGCGCATGGGCTTTTCTGGGTTCCAGATTCCTTGTCCCATGAGTCTAGCCCATTGTTGGGCGCGTTCTAAACGCTGGTCGTATTTGTGGTTAGGCGATCGCCCCACAAATATGGCATTCCCTTGTTTAACTAATTCTTCATTCAATAACACCTTATTTTTCCACACATAAGCTAGAGTTCGCCCAATTTTGTCTTTTGCTTCTAAATCAAACTCCAGCGTTACCGATTGTTCTACACCACCAATTAGATTCTCTAACTGTTCTTTTGCTGCTTCCCCCCAAGGGCGCTGGCGCAAATCTGGTGCATCAACACCCACTAACCGCACTTGGGAAATCAAATTTGGTTGTTCAGCCATGCCCAAAACTTCCAAGCTTTGCCCACTAACTACCCGCGCTACTTTCACCTGGGCTTGATTGTTTGGCGGCTGGTTTTTACCTTGGCAACTCACCAAGAGCAATAAGCAAGCCAAAATCGCTATTTTTCGCACCCTCTCACCAAGACTTACAACCATTACAAATTCGGTGATTTTGAATTGTTTATCGAAACAGAATTCAGGAGCCAGAATACAGAATAAATTATGACTCCTGACTCCTGAATTCTGAATTCTGATTCATTCCTCATCTAAGGGTAAACCCGCTTTAACTCTCCCCTTAGCAAAATAGCGTCCAAACTGGAGTTCGTAGACTTCATCTTCGTCTTGTGTCTCCACTTCCAAATCAGAACGGGGGTAACTCACACACAACAAGGCATAACCTTGCTGACGTAAATCTGGCGATAAGCCGATCGCTTCTGGTTGATAAATTTCTCCTGACAATACTCTCACAGCACAAGCGGTGCAAGCCCCGTTGCGGCAAGAAAACGGTAGTTCTACACCTTGTTTTTCGCCAGTCTGCAAAATGTAGCGGTCTTCGGGTACTTGTAGGGTGTATGTTTTGCCAGTGGCGCGATCGCTAACTCTAATTGTGTATGTACGGGACATCTCGATTTGCGTTTTGGGATTAGGACTATCAGATTCAATCTAGAATATCTTTCTTTATCTTTGCATTTTCTAGGATTCTATAGTATGATCGTAACTTGTGGCACCTGGAGAGGTGGCCGAGCGGTTTAAGGCGCAGACCTGGAAAGTCTGTTTAGGGAAACTTAACGAGGGTTCGAATCCCTCCCTCTCCGTTTTCAAAGCTAAGTCTACCTAAGTCTAAATATATAGTTAGTTTGAATCTTTTTAGGCAATATTCAATTGTTTTGTAACGGAATAATAAGGTTGTAGCTTATCCACAAAATACTGCTTAAGTTCTTTTTTAAGCAGTATTTTGTCAACTGCGTAACTTTCTGGATGAATGCTACTAAAACCTCGACTAAGACTGTGGAACCCATACAGAAACAGAACCAGCATCGCATCGAAAATCAGCCCAGCCCTCATCATTCGTTGTCACAGGTTCGCTGATATGTTCAGTAATATCAATGTAAGTGCTGTTGGGTTGCCCAACTTCCATCCACTTAGTCCCTTCTCCTCCATTACTCAGCACAACTGCCATACCGCCAGGATGTTCTTCATTTCCTAAGCGTGTCCAGGCGATTGTATTGGCGTGATCGAAGTAATCGTATTGGTCGCCATAGGCATAGGTTTGACGAGCGTGCAAAAATTTATCAATTATCCATTGATGACTATCGAGCCAAATCTCATACTCATTGCCATCTGGGCTTTTATCTTTGTAATGAGCGCCATAGTAATCAGCATAGAAGATACAGGGATAACCATCACTTCGCAGTAGAATCAACGCATAAGCCAACGGTTTAAACCAGCCTTCCACTACAGATTCCAACGACTGCAAGGGTTGAGAATCATGATTGTCAACTAAGGTTACGGCTAAAGCTGGTTGCTGTTGCACCAAGGTGTTATCAAATATCTGCCGCATATCGTAGTCATTGCCTTGTTTGCTGGCAGCGCTAAAGTTATAGTGCAATGGCGCATCAAACAACATTACATCGCCACCGGTGACGTTAATGAAATGGTGCAGCGCTTCAACTTCATAAGACCAATACTCACCGACGGCAAAAAGATCGCGACCTGCCTTTTGGCGACAGTGTTGCAGCCATTCTGGGAAAAAGCCAGCTCTCACGTGTTTAACGGCATCAAAACGAAAGCCATCTATATCAGTGGTTTCTACAAACCACTCACCCCAGCGATTCAATTCTTCGCGCACTTCTGGACTCTCCATATCCAGATCGCATCCCATGAGATAGTCGAAAGCGCCTTTTTCTAGGTCAACGTTGTCATCAAATTTTTTATCTTTGAACAGATAAACTGCGTTTTCACCTTCGTTGTAAACGTTGTAATCCACTGCGTCGAAGTGCCACCAGTGCCATTCCATATCAGAGTATTTGCCCTGGCGACCTGGGAAGGTAAAGTGAGTCCAAACTTTAATTTTTTGCATCTCACCGATCGCGTGGTTGCGATCGTCTGGACTATAGGGCGTTGCTTCCACCTCTTCTTCTTGGTCTGCACCTAACTTGTGGTTAAGGACAACATCAGCATAGACTCGAATGCCAGCAGCTTTTGCCGCCTTAACAGCAGCGATATACTCGTCTTTTGTGCCGTACTTTGTCCGAACCGAGCCTTTCTGGTCAAACTCGCCTAGATCGTACATATCGTAGACTCCGTAGCCGACATCGTAGCCACCCCCTGTTCCTTTGTATGCTGGGGGTAGCCAAACAGATGTAACACCTGCATCAGCTAACTCTTTGACTTTATCTTTAAATTCATTCCAAAGATTACCATCTGGAGGGATATACCAATGGAAGTACTGCATCATTACACCATTCAGCTGAGCCATGTGCATCCCTCTAGTAAAACTTACGATAAATTGTGATTTCCGACACAAAAAGTGTACATTAAGTTTTATGTTTTGTCTTTCAATAGAAACAAAAATCTACTAAAAAACTGCGCTCAACTCATATTGTTTTCTTCTGTGGCTGACAGTTCTTCAGCCAAGTTTTTCTGGAGTGCGTCTAATACTGCGATCGGGTCAGCCGGTTCCTGCATCAATTTCGCTTCCGAATCATGCCGATTTATCACATTAGGCAAATCTGTACGGAGTTCTTCTAATAGAGCAATAATCTTGGCAATTTTTTGCTCGGAGAGCAGGTTAAGCTGTAGCATCAATTGCGATCGCTGTTCGGCAAAGTTTTCTTGGCGAGTTTGTCGTACTAGTACTCCGGTTGAGATTACCAATGACGCTGCGTCTAAGCCTTGACCTGACCAGCTAAACGAGGGTAGATTGAATGGCAAAAAGCGATCAAAAAAACTGCTAAAAATCCAGATAGCCAGTATGACTAGCAAACTATACAGAAATATCGATCGCCCAAAGAATCTTGCGATCGCTTCTAGTATCCTCTGGTGGACGGGAATATCTCGAACTTCCTGGGTATGAAGTGAAATAATCGCTTCAATATTTTTGGCAATCGGGTCTGGTAATGGAGCCGTGATCACTTGATTTCGAGAAGCTTTCTCTTTGATTTTGTTAGCATCTGAACTGAACTGTCTGTTCGCTGTGCCGTCTGCGTCATCGGTCATGCACCAACTCCTGAATCTGGATGTCAATCGATTATTGCTTATCTTCCACCGACGATGGTGTTTTACCCCACCGTAGGCGATCGCATCCCAATACTGCTCGATTATTTAGATTTAGAACTAGAAAAATTAAATATGATTTTCAAATAAATCGACTTTAGGGGCGTACATTTGTATGCCCCTAATAGGTATTTCGTAAAACCAAGAATATTGAGTGTTAAGGCACTTCAATGGGAATCAAAGCATTTTCTGGCAAGTAGTTGGAAAAACGCCCTTCATCAGCAAGTACCAAAATCAGGCGCAGAGAATAATCTGGTGGAACTTGCAAGTCTGCCCACGGCACTGCCAACTCTAAACAATTATTCATTGCTACTTGAGCGCGACTGAAACGGGGTTGCCATTGATGATTGTCTCCAGCTTCCCGAAACTGAATCGATTGCGTCAGCAAGTTAACTTCTAAAAGATGGTGGAAAAGGTAATTAAGCGGGGCTGCATCTGGTACATCTGCCAAGGGAACTGGGCTATTAACCATTGTTTTTTCTGGATAGAACCACAGCAAATTCAACTCTGTTGGCAAATCTTGCCCTGGTGCTGCACCACTTTTAAAGTCCAATCGCAAATAGAAATTTAAGTGATCGACCCCGTACCAAAGTCGCTGGATGACGCTGCTATTGTGCATTGTCCCCCGCGCCCCGCCGATTTCTATACGTCCAGCTTTGTCCCAATCTTGTTCATCACCCTTACCATCGATGACGGGGTGAATAAAGCCTTGTGGGGCGTGGTTTGGCTGTGCTGCGTGGCTTTCGACTGGTTGCTTGAGATAGGGCGGTATGGGTTCATTTAATGCCTTGTAAATCCCAAAAAGGTGTTCTCGAAACAATCGGTCAAAAATAGCATCTTGATTTGAGGAGTGTCCTGCACCAAACCACCAAAACCAGTCAGAACCCTCTGCGGCATACAATGCTTCCCACGCTTCGGGGTTGTTTTCTTCCGTCGCTTCGGGATGACTTGCGAGCATTTTTCTTGCTTCTGTTAGATAATCCCAAGCACGATTTTTAGCAGGATCGCCGATCCAAGTGGTGAAACTACCATCCACCCAAGAACCGCTATGTAGTTGTCCTCCAGGGATAGTGGCTGTGGCTGGAAATTCTTCGAGAAATTCGGAGACAGTAACGAGTTTGAGGTGGGGTTCATCGCTCAAACTTTGATATAAAGCTTCTAAGAAAGGTTTGCCATCTTGGGGATAAAATTCCCAGCAATTCTCGCCATCCAAAGCAATGGTAACTAGCCAAGGTTCTTCACTTTGACTTTCTCTTTGCATTTTAGCGATCGCTTGTAAATGTCCCACTAAGTTCGCCGCCGCCTGTTTTGCTGGCATTGCACTATAAGTAAAGCCAATCAAATCTGATAATCTGTGGTCACGAAACACAATTGACAAGTCACCTTCGGCGGTTTGTAGGCGATAGGGTCGATACAACAATTCTGGTTGCTGCACATTCCCCGCCCCATCCCGATGAAAAAAGTGTTTCAGCGTCCACCCTAAGACGGCTTCATCTGAGCATATCCACTTAAATCCTTGGTTAATAATGTGCGGAAGTACCGACGGACTTACTGATTGTTCTGAAGGCCACAAACCACGCGGCATCTGTCCAAAGCGTTCTTTATAAAAGTCCCAAGCTTTCCGCAAGTGGCGAGGAATATCTTCCGCCCATTCAAAACGCTGCTTAGGTAGTGTCATATTAGGCACAGCTACCCGACCGGAGTTAGTATCAGCTAGTAAGGGTAAAATCGGGTGAGTGTAGGGCGTGGTGGTAACTTCTAGCTGTCCCGACTCCTGCATTTTCCGATGTTGGGGGATAATGCGGCTGAGAATTTCTCGCTGTTTGGAATAAATGCGCTGGCGATCGCTTAAAGTAAAATTCCGTCCCTGTTTTAACCAAGCAGCAATTTCCGGGTCATCCCAAAACAACGGATCGATCCAAGCCAAATTGTGCCAAGCTAGCAAATCGCCATAATCTGGCAATTCCCAATTTGCTAAACACCAAGCTTGACCTTTTTCCTGCCTTTGGTGATACAACTCAGAATAGCGCGGATGAGGATCGATCAGGGTATGGTGATTGGCATCGAAAAAGTGTTGGATAATGAATTCGCGCTGTTGCTGAGTGAGTTGCTCATCCGGTGTCAAGCTGGCTGTGAGGTAAGGGTCAAAAGCAGTACCGGCAATATAATCTTCGAGTTGCAATATCAGCGATGGAACTAAATTCACCGTTTGGTGTAACTTAGGATATCGCTCTAGAAGCAATACCAAATCCAAATAATCTTTAGTTCCATGTAAGCGTACCCAAGGTAGACGGTACTGCTGACTCGGAGACAGGGAAGCGTCACTACCAGGAGACTTGTACAGTGGCTGATGTTGATGCCAGATAAAAGCAATGTAGAGAGGATGGGACATAGAAATAGTTAGGAGTTAAGAATGAGGACTTAGGAGTTCATTCTAAACTCATAACTCCTAACTCCTAACTCCTAACTTTTACACCACTTGTTCAATTTCTGCAATTTCGGGAATCATTTCCTTCAGGCGGCGCTCAATACCCATTCTCAGGGTCATTGCCGAACTGGGGCAAGAACCACAAGCACCTTGCAGCCGCAGTTTTACAACAGGCCCGTCAAGTTCTACGAGTTCCACATTGCCGCCATCAGACATGAGATAAGGGCGCATTTCATCTAAGACTGTTTCAACGTTGTCAATTGTGAGTTCCATAGTTTAGACCTGCTAAGTTAATGATCGGAATTGGGCATTGGGCAAAACAGTTCCGAGTTCTGAGTTCCCAGTCCTGAGTAAAGAAGTAAGATTCGCTACTCAGCACTCAGCACTCATTACTCAGCACTCTTGAGGGGCATCGGGCATCGGGCATTGAAGAATAATGATCTCTGTGCCAGATGCGCCGTTACTCATTAACCATTATCCAAAATTTTATTTTCCAGCTTTGTTAAATCGATCCTAGACCCAATTGCAGCTAGTTTGTCAGTTGTTTAGTTGACATTTGCTATTTGTCTTCACACGCGCAGCGCTTTTACTACAGATACCATTTCTTTGTGAGGCTGCGCCAAACCCTTTCAACTTCTTTCTTTGTGTCCTTTGCGTCCTTCTCTGACGAGACGCTGCGCGAATGCGGTTCGTTTTTCTTTTTTGTACTTATGGTTTAGCGCATCTTCATACAGAATTGGTAAGACTTATCTAGAAGCTTGATATTAGAGTAGCTGAACTCAGTAGTGCTGCGATCGCCATCTTGATACTCATGCAACGCTTGCTGTTGTTTGATCTGTCATCGTAATCACTTTGACTTCACTATTATTCAGTTTAGTCCAATTTTCCTCAAAAATAGACCTCACAGCTTGGTTGGAGTACAAACCAGCGATGTTTTGAGTTTTACTGGTTTATTGGCGATCGCTGGAACCTAAAATAAGATGTATCGCAGATTTAAGAAATTAAGTTAAATAGAATACTTCATGCGGCGAGACACAATTTTTTACAAACTTTTCCAACAATCCCCCACTTTGCTATTTGAACTATTGACAAATCCTCCAATCAATGCAAAAGCTTATCGATTTGATTCGGTAGCTGTTAAAGAACCGAAATTTGAAATAGATGGAGTATTTCTACCACCAGAAAACGCTGGTGCTGGAATTGTATATTTCTGTGAGGTACAGTTTCAAAAGGATGAACAGCTTTACGAAAGGGTATTTGCTGAGTCTTTTTTGTATTTCTATCGCAACCGTGCCAGATTTAACGATTGGCAAGCGGTTATAATTTATCCGTCGCGTGGTATAGAACAAAGCGATATTCACCCTCATCGAAGCCTCCTCAACGGAAACCAAGTGCATCGCGTCTATCTGGATGAATTAGGGGATATTCGCCAATTACCTTTATGGGTAGCGCTGATGGTGTTAACTACTGTAGCAGAGGAACAAGCACCACAAGAAGCTAGATATTTGCTTGAGCGTTCTTCTGTTGAACAGTCTGAAACGGCAAGTCGCGCCATAATAGAGATGATCACAACCATAATGGTGTACAAGTTTGAACAATTAAGTCAAAGGGATGTAGAACAAATGTTAGGGATAACACTACAGCAAACACGAGTTTATCGAGAAATCAAAGAAGAAGGACGCTCGGAAGGACGCTCAGAAGGACGACAGGAAGAGGCAGCTAATCTTATAATTCGTCAGTTGACTAAACGATTTAGGCAGGAATTCTCTGAGGAAATACGCTCCTCAATTTATGCTTTACCTTTGCCTGTTCTAGAAGATTTGAGCGAAGCACTGTTAGATTTTACCAGCGTGGCTGATTTACAGGCTTGGTTAAATAATTCGTAATTCGTAATGACGCTCGAATACTCGCTACCGCTTCGCTAACGTAATTCGTAATTCGTAATTCGTAGTTCGTAATTTCCATCACGGGACTTCTAGTCGTGTGAGGTTCAATATCTGTAAAAAAATTTAGGAAACCTGTATCAAAGAGCCTCTAACCTATAGAGTCTGAGTCGCTATCATTAGACGAAACCATGACTGGTTGTTGATATAGTGGCACGGTGAATGTAACTGTTGAACCAAGTCCTTCGCCCAAACTATAAAAATGTACCTCGCCCCCCATTGCCTCCACTAGCTTTTGGGATATTGCCAATCCTAAACCAGTGCCACCATACTGGCGAGTGCGGGAGCCATCCACCTGAGAGAATAATTGAAACAGTTTATCTTGTTTATCTAAAGAAACACCAATACCAGTGTCTGCAACACGTACTCTCACCATGCCAGGAAATTGCTGATCTTGAAAGTTTGCCTTTTTGAGTACTAAATCGGCGCTGACGGTAACGCCACCCTCATGGGTAAATTTGATCGCATTACCTACCAAGTTGAGCATCACTTGTAGTAAGCGTTGGTAGTTGCTTTGGACAATGATTTCATCGGAGGTAGCTGGCATTTGCATCCGAAAGCTGAGGTTTCTCATTTCTGCTTGGGGACGCATGAAACCTTCTACATGACTAAATAGCTCATCTAGCTTGACTGGAGCATAAGCTAGCTCCATTTTACCAGCTTCGATTTTGGCAATGTCCAAAATATCGTTGATGATATTCAGCAGATGTATCGATAACTGATGAGCTTCTGTCAAAAATTGGTTTTGTTCTTCTGGATCGTCTGCCATCCCTTCCAAAATCAGCTTCAAAAAGCCAATCATGCCGTTGAGGGGGGTACGAATTTCGTGGGATACATTAGCCAGAAACTCGCTTTTGAGACGGGAAGCTTCTTCGGCTTTTTGACGTGCTATTTCTAATTCTTCATATAAAGTAGCATGAGCGATCGCAGTTCCCAATTGATCTGCTGCTTCTTTTGCCAGTTCTAATTCCGATTCTGTTAATGTATAGCATTCATCCTGCCAATTCAAGGCAATCAATCCATTGGCTTGGTCTTGATAGCAAGTCGCAACTACTAAAGTTTTCTGCCGCCCAGACTCTTTGTATCCAGGCACTTCCATTATAACTGGTTCTAGGGTTGCCAAGGCTTGAGCAAAGGCTGGCTCAGAAGCTATATCTATGTCTAAACCAAGCATTGATTTGAGTTCTGGCTGGCGATACTCAGCCTTCACCTGCACTTTTGAGCTTGAAGGCTGATAAGGACAAATAATGCAGCGCTCTAACCGCAGTGCTTTGCCCAAACTGTCAACTGTTTGCTGCCAAATAATATCTAAATCTAATGTCCGGCGAATATTTCTGGTAATGCGATTTACCAGTTTTTGGTGTTGCTGCGATCGCAAAGCCAACTCTATTTGTGTGGGCGTTTTTGATGTCACACGCGCTTGTTTTTTGTTTGGTGTTGCTTGCACTAACCGTCCCATCACTAAAACTGTAGTGGCAGTGGTTCCCAAACTCGGCATAATCGGACTGATCACTAAGTCCAACTCAAATAATTCCTTATGATAGCTAAACCAACACTGAAACCTTTCTGGCACCAGATTTGTCAAAATTCGGTGCAATCGTTCCAAATAAGTAACCTTATCCACCGGAGCAAAGGTTTGGTTTTGGTTCAGATCGTCAACTATTTTTTCAGGATTTAACCCCAGGAGTTCGCTGTACTGCCAACAAAAGGTCAGATAGCACCCTGCCCCATCTTGCGTATACACCAACTCGGCTCCGAGAGTCGGTAATGAGCCATCAGTCTTACTGGTAATAGATTCCAGATTTTGGGAAAATACATTCGACAATTGGGAGTTGGCAGTAATAGTCATTAATTGAGTTGGATAGACAGAGGGTATCCGACCGTAATTGTACTAAAGCCGCTCAAATTTATACATAAATTTTTACAGCTTTTTTGTGTTTAATTGGTATTTTTTGGTGTTATGGAAACCAGATTGACAAACTTTACTTTTTTTAACTTGCATTGAAATCTGAAACTAGCGTCAATCGTTCCATTCACCGCGAGGAGGAACAGGGGTACGCACAGGTGTGCGCGTTAGTTCGTCATCTCTGAGGATTTCACCCCGTAACCACTGGCGAATCGCCACCTCAATTACTTTACTTGGGTCATTGGTGAGATGCTGAATTTGCTCTAGCAACTCTGAATCTAAGCGGACAGCAATTTCTACCTTATCGGCTTGTGTATTTTCCGCTTTGGTAGTTTTCTCTTTCATATTCATAGGTTTATATACTCTGAATTCTCTGAATTGGTTTTGTCTAAAGCTTTGTAAAGTAGTTATATTCATTATTTGGGCTAATTCGCTGAAAAATTTTCAAGGGCACAGTTAAATACTTCCCTGAAATAGCGCCAAAGTAACAGCTTTAAGTTTTAAATCGCATTTTTCATATAACTGACTAGACAATGACTCTAGAAGTTTTGCCGATAAATCACTGATTGTGGGCAATTACAGGTCGCAATTGCCCACGATCCCTACATGTACTTATTTACATTTATTGTACGCTCCTAGCTGTTGAATACTAGCAGCGACAAATAGACTTTCATAATATTCTTAAATGTCCACCTATTTAGATCGGAAGTTGAAGATGGGGTGAAGAGGCGCATTGGGTATTGGGCATGGGGCATTGGGTAAGGGGGAAACAATAACTCCTAACTCCTAACTCCTAACTCCTAACTCAGCACTCAGCACTAAAAGCGGAGCGTCTTGGCGAAGAAAGCATTAAAATACATTAAGTAAATTGCCCTTTTAACTTTGGTTGCTGCTAAGGCAAAGATAGTATATGACTGACGTTCCCGCAGTTCGCATTCGCAATTTTTGTATTATTGCTCACATCGACCACGGGAAATCAACCCTCGCCGATCGCTTGCTACAAGCTACTGGCACTGTTGAAGACCGACAGATGAAGGAACAGTTTCTCGATAACATGGATCTGGAACGGGAGCGCGGCATTACGATTAAGCTGCAAGCTGCCCGGATGAATTACACGGCTAAGGATGGTCAGCAGTATGTCCTGAACTTGATTGACACTCCGGGACACGTGGATTTCTCTTATGAAGTCTCCCGCTCTCTTGTGGCTTGCGAAGGAGCGCTATTGGTAGTAGATGCGTCCCAAGGTGTGGAGGCGCAAACTTTGGCGAATGTATATTTAGCGTTAGAGAGTAACCTGGAAATTATTCCGGTTTTGAATAAAATCGATTTGCCGGGGGCTGAACCAGAACGGGTAATTGGCGAAATTGAAGAAATTATCGGTCTAGATTGCAGTGGGGCGATTCTGGCTTCTGCAAAAGAAGGAATTGGGATTGCTGAGATTTTAGAAGCAGTTGTGGAGCGGATACCGCCACCGCCGAATACCATAAATGAACGCTTACGAGCATTAATTTTTGATAGCTATTATGACAGTTATCGGGGAGTAATTGTCTATTTCCGGGTGATGGATGGTACGGTGAAAAAAGGCGATCGCATCCATCTAATGGCATCGGGTAAAGAATTTGAAATTGATGAGTTGGGTGTCCTTTCTCCGACTCAAAAGCAAGTTGATGAACTGCACGCCGGGGAAGTAGGCTATTTAGGAGCGTCAATTAGAGCCGTAGCTGATGCACGGGTAGGAGACACAATTACCCTCAGTAAGGCAAAAGCGGAGTCACCCTTACCAGGTTATGCAGAAGCGAACCCGATGGTTTTTTGCGGGATGTTCCCCATTGATGCCGATCAATTTGAAGATTTGCGGGAAGCCTTAGAAAAGCTGGAACTCAATGATGCAGCGTTGCACTACGAACCCGAAACTTCCAGCGCGATGGGGTTTGGCTTCCGTTGCGGGTTCTTGGGTTTGCTGCACATGGAAATCGTTCAGGAACGCCTAGAGCGCGAGTATAATCTAGATTTGATCATTACAGCCCCCTCGGTGGTTTATAAGGTGATTACCCTCAAAGGTGAGGAACTGTACATCGATAATCCCAGCCGCTTACCTTCTCCCAACGATCGCGAAAGAATTGAAGAACCCTACGTCAAAGTAGAGATGATTACGCCGGAAACTTATGTTGGCAGCTTAATGGAGTTGTCACAAAATCGCCGTGGTGTATTCAAAGATATGAAATATCTCACCCAAGGACGAACCACACTTACTTATGAGTTACCGTTGGCGGAAGTGGTGACTGACTTTTTTGATCAGATGAAGTCGCGATCGCGCGGTTATGCCAGTATGGAATATCACATCATCGGCTACCGTGAAAATCCTTTGGTGAAGTTGGATATCATGATTAACGGCGATCCGGTGGATTCCTTGGCGATGATTGTCCATCGAGATAAAGCTTACAACGTCGGGCGGGCAATGGCAGAAAAACTCAAGGAATTAATTCCCCGCCATCAATTTAAAGTACCAATCCAGGCATCTATTGGCAGTAAAGTTATTGCCAGCGAACACATCCCCGCTTTGCGGAAAGATGTGCTAGCAAAATGCTACGGTGGTGATATAAGCCGGAAGAAAAAACTTTTGCAGAAGCAAGCAAAAGGTAAAAAGCGGATGAAATCTGTAGGTACTGTAGATGTACCCCAGGAAGCTTTTATGGCAGTACTACGCTTGGATCAAAGCTAATTTAATCCTCAGAGACGAATGGCACTAAAAAAAGCCCAAAAACTTATTTATCTAGCCTAGTTCTCAGCCTTCAGGCTGGGAACCAGGCGCAAGGGCTGTATCTTAACTTAGTTGCCATTCTCCTCAGAGACAATTTGGCTACTTGCGCCTACATCTCTATCTGAAAAACATCAAAGCCCAACCCCAACCCCTTGCCTTGTAGGGAAGGGCGCTCAATAGTCTGAATTACGAATTACGAATTAAAATTATACCTTGTTTCCTATCTTTAGCCTACAGTTGATAAGCTTTAACAAAATCACTGTTAAAAAATCTAAAAATTTTAGTAAAAGTACTCACTGCATTAGCCAGACTTGTATTTTTAGGTAAATGTAGTTTGTTAGATATTTATAAAGTGTCGGGGAGTCTAGTAGATGAAGATACTGGTACTGAGTTGGGAGTTTCCACCAAGGATTATTGGGGGAATTGCGCGGCATGTGGCGGAGTTGTACCCGGAACTGGTAAAGCTAGGACATGAAATCCATCTGATTACAGCAGAGTTTGGTCAGGCATCGATGTATGAAGTAGTTGAAGGAGTTAAGATACATCGAGTGCCAGTTGCGTATAGTAACGACTTTTTCCACTGGGTAGTCAATCTCAACTTGAGTATGGGAGATCACGGTGGTAAGTTGATTTTAGAAGAAGGGGCTTTTGATTTAATTCATGCCCATGATTGGTTAGTGGGAGATGCTGCGATCGCTCTCAAGCATAATTTTAAAATACCATTAATTGCTACAATTCACGCTACCGAATATGGGCGCTATAACGGTATTCACACAGATATCCAAGGTTATATAAATGGCAAAGAAACCTTGCTAGCTTACAACGCTTGGCGGATTATTGTTTGTAGCGACTATATGCGCCAAGAAGTAGAACGAGCGCTTTACAGTCCTTGGGACAAAATTGATGTCATTTATAACGGTATCCGAGCCGAAAAGAAACAGCATCACACAGATTTTCATGCTCTGGATTTTCGCCGCCAATTTGCCACAGACAATGAGAAAATAGTTTATTATCTCGGTCGTATGACCTACGAAAAAGGTGTACCTGTATTGCTCAATGCCGCACCTAAGATCCTTTCCCAAATGGCAGGTAACGTTAAATTTGTGATCGTTGGTGGCGGCAATACTGACCATCTCAAGCGTCAAGCCTGGGATTTGGGAATTTGGCATCATTGCTATTTTACCGGTTTTCTCTCCGATCAATACTTAGATAGATTCCAAACTATCGCTGACTGTGCAGTTTTTCCAAGTTTTTACGAACCCTTTGGGATTGTGGCTTTAGAAAGCTTTGCTTCTCGTGTACCTGTAGTAGTTTCGGATACTGGTGGTTTCCCGGAAGTAGTGCAACATAGCAAAACAGGCATTGTCACTTGGGTGAACAATCCCGATTCTTTAGCTTGGGGAATTTTGGAAGTGTTGAAAAATCCAGGTTATCGTCAATGGTTGGTGGATAACGCTTATGAAGATTTAGAGCGACGCTTTAGCTGGCCGAAACTAGCCAAGCAAACCGAGCAAGTATATCAGCAAGTTGTACAAGAGCGATCGCAAATACCTTGGTAATATCTAGGAATCATATTTGATTTCTAAAAAAATCTCAGTAGTCTTGTAGTGGCGTGACAAGCCTAAAATGTTGCAACAGAATACATGCGTCAGAATTCAGAATGAATTTTGACTTCTGACTCCTGAATTCTGACTTCTGAATTCTTCTTCAATCATCATTAAAAGTGCAGTGGCGAGCGATATCATTACTCAATTGACGCTCCAAATTTTACAGCTTTTCAATTAACTACAAAACTGCTTTACTTACCTAGATCATTCAATGAATCTTGGCATAATACCCATTTGGATCGTTCTAATGAGATTCATAATTTAAGCTTAATTGCAAGAAATTTAGAATTAACAATGGTGAAGAAAGCCTTAACCTAAATTTGTACTAATTTTAACTCAACCTTTGCTTACGCTGTATGCCTTAGTAAGAAGATTGTGTAGTAACTATGGTAAAATACTGTATTCCCATCGGGTTTAAGATGTATTGATGCCATTAATCCAGAGCTAAAAGTCAAGCTGGAGGTTCTTACGAGTTGCTTTTTACTACATTAAGGATCGGAGATTCATGAAACTGCAACTGACCCAATTACACATACTCTGAGCCAAACTACCTGGAGCGTAGACACATGAGATGCACAGATGCTGCTTGAATAGCAGAAAACTAGGTGTCTACGTCCACAGCATGACATTTGCATATTTTCCGTGGAGTTTTCTTAACTATTCTTGAGGAGTACAAATGCTTGAGGCTATCGCTGTTGCTTGGTTATTACTATTTTTTGGCGATTTTCTATCTACATTCTTTTATCACGTACCCGAGCACGTTTTTGGTAGCCTTCATTTAAAAACACACCACTCCTGGAAGAAGGATTTCCGTCACTACGCTATTTTGACTTTTAATCCCCAGGTTCTTTTAGATGGTATCTTGGGAGCTTTACCTTATGTACTTATCGCAGTAGTTTTATGGTCTTTCTCTCCCATTGGCGTTATTTCTGGATTACTGTTTGGTCAGTTTCATGTATGGTGGAGACACATAAGTGTGCTGGGTTGGCAAACTCCAAAGCCGATAAATATTTTATGTCAAATTCTATTTGTTACCACTCCTGAGAGACACTGGTTACATCATCACAAAACTAATTTAGGTTTCGGTGATATTTTCACCTTCTTTGAACAACCTGCACAAATGTGGTTACGCTGGCTTCGATTACTCAGACTTCGTTTTCGCGCCTCTCATATCTAACTAAAACTACCGCTTACCTAAATACTTTTTAAAATTACCAAAAAAAGCTGCGATCGCAGCTTTTTTTTGACACCAAACTACTCTCAGAAATACGCTAACCTACATACTCAAAAAAGCTGATTTCCACTGATGATCAGTAGGGACAAGAGACATGAATTTATCATAGATTTTAATCTATGCTTTTATCTAATTAATTGACTTTTACTTATAGTTTTTCTAGAACTAATTAAACAGTAACGGAGTGACAAGGACGGAAAAATACCTCTGGTAAAGAGTTTAAAGGTATTTACTACTACTCGACTTCGCTGTTATATCGCTAATGTTTTTGGGAAAACTAGTCTTAATTAGTAAATCATTATATCTCTAGATTTTTATGACAATTCCTCTCTTTTCTGGAGATGCTAGGCGTAGCTTGCTTATGCAAAGGGCTACGGATAGTTATGGTAAAGGTGGTAGGAGGTTGCAATACAGTGTAGGTTTCTCTTTGAGAGACTACGCCAATAAACCAACAGTGATTGCCAGAAATTTGCAACTTGCTGTAGATGAGGTGTTTCATGCCTACAGTTAGCCTCAGAAAGATGCTCAACAAAAAAGAGTTGCCATCTCTTATTCATAACTTAGTCTATCAGTTCAACATTGCGCTTGATGTTGAACTGCTAGACGGCACGAAACTGATTAGCGTTGGCGAGCAAACTGTGAAAAACCGATATCCAATCGAAGTTTCAGAAGAAATCATCGGTTGGGTTGTTGGGGAAGAACAGGCAACTCTAATTGCGACTTTGCTTTCATTGCTAGCGAAGCAAGAAGCTGAGAAAAAAGTACTGGCCATAGAATTGCTGGAGCGATACCAGGAAATTGATTTATTTGACGATATCTCGACTCAACTCGCAACAAGTTTGGATACGCGGCAGATTGCTCAACTCGTACTTCAGGAATTAAGTCGATTAATTGAATCATCTGCGGGGCTGATTCTGCTTTTGAGTCCAGATGGAACTGCGTTTGAAGTCATTGCCGAATTTGGAGTGTTTTTTGACCATAATCAGCCGGAACCGGGTAAGGGAATTATTGGCAACATTGTACAATCCAACCGGGCAGAACTGGTTAATGATGTGCAAGCCGATCCGCGGTTAGAGGGGCAAAAAAACGTTAGTGCAATGATTTGTGTACCGTTACGAGCTAAGGAGCGGGTACTGGGAGCGATCGCTATTGGAATAGACAAAACAGACTCCTACAAGGCTGAACACCTGAAACTTGTGAGTATCTTTGCCTCTCAAACAGCGATCGCCATTGACAAAGCTGTGCTTTACGAGCAAAGCACTCAAGCAGCCATCCAAGCAAAAGCCCAGACACAAAAGCTTCAGCAAGCTCTCCATGAGTTGCAATTAGCCCAAACTCAGTTAATCCAAAGCGAAAAAATGTCCAGTCTCGGACAACTTATTGCCGGAGTTGCCCACGAAATCAATAACCCGGTTAACTTTATTTGCGGCAATTTAAAGTATGTTGCCGAATACGCCCAAGACTTGTTACACCTGTTGGAAAAGTATCAGAAATTTCTACCTGTTACTCCTCCAGAACTGGAATCAGAGTTAAACAATATAGACCTGGAATTTATCATCCAGGATTTCCCCAAACTGCTAGATTCCATGAAACTGGGTACTAGTCGCATCGTCGAGATTGTCCAATCTCTGAAAAACTTCTCCCGCCATGATGAAGCTGAAATGAAAGCTGTAAACATCCATGATGGTATCGATGGAACCTTAATGATTCTTCATCATCGCCTGAAAGCAGATGCTCATCATCCGACAATTGAAATTGTTAAAGACTATGCAAAACTTCCCTTCATTGAATGCTATCCCGGACAGTTGAATCAGGTGTTTATGAACATCCTGGCAAATGCCATTGATGCTTTGGAAGAGGAAATGGAAAATTGGAAAGTCAAAAATAATCCCCAATCCCCAACCCCCAAACCCCAAATCACTATTCTTACCAAAGCCATTGACCAACAGTGGGTTTTAATTCGCATTGCTGACAACGGCCCTGGCATGAAAGAGGAAGTAATTCGGCGCATTTACGATCCCTTCTTCACCACGAAAGATGTTGGTAAGGGAACCGGCCTAGGCATGGCAATCAGCTACCAAATTGTTGTGGAAAGACATGGGGGAATGCTCAAGTGTCGTTCTCAACCAGGTGAAGGCACAGAATTCTGGATTCAGATTCCATTAAATTGTCCATTGGTGGACACCACTGAAAAACAGAATAGCACCTCTGCCTTGCCAACTCCCACTGCCGATACCGAGGGTTTCATTCCATCAACAGTTCCAATGCTCAAACCGACGGATTTACTGATCCGCCATACTCAACTGATCCAGCGACTTTCACAGCACAGTCCAGATGTCGAAGATGCATCACCCGAGCAAATTTACCAGATGTTCCAACGCCACCCAATTTCGTTAAAGCTTTACGCCACTTTGTTGTCTTGGTTCTGTTGTTCTAACCCTACCTAAATACGCCACTAAATAAACCTCAATCATGTTTAACCAACTTGATGAATGCAACAGTCAGCTATTTGAACAATGTCCCGTTGGGCTAGCACTATGCCGAACAGATGGGATACTAATTAACATCAACCCCGCATTTGCTGCCATTTTAGGGCGCACTGTTCCAGAAACCCTGAATCTCACCTACTGGCAGATTACCCCAGAAAAATATGCTGCTACGGAGCAATCTAGCCTAGAAGACTTGGAACGAACTGGTCGCTATGGGCCTTATGAGAAGGAATACATCCACAAAAGCGGGCATCTGGTTCCGGTCAGATTATCTGGACTGATGATTGAGAAAGATGGAGAACAACTTATCTGGTCTAGTGTGGAAGATATCAGCGACCTTCGACGCATTCAACAAGAACGCCAAGATACTGAACAAATCCTGAAACAGAGTGAAGCCCGATACCGCTCTCTGGTGACAGCTACAGCACAAATTGTCTGGGTAAGTACACCAGATGGAATTTACTTTGAACTGGCAAGCTGGATAGCTTATACAGGTCAAAGTCTAGCTGAAGCGGAAAATGGGGGCTGGATTGATGCCGTTCATCCCGAAGATTGCGATCGCACAGCCGAAGTCTGGGGTGCAGCCGTGGCCAACCGTAGCGTCTATGAAATTGAATACCGGATTCGTGGACAAGATGGCTTATACCGCCACTTCTTTGTTTGTGGCGCACCTATCCTCGAAGAAGACGGCAGCATCCGCGAGTGGGTAGGCACTTGCACTGATATTCACGATCGCAAGGTAGCAGAAGCCGAAAAGGAGTGTATCGAAGCCCGATACCGCTCTTTAGTGACAGCTACCTCCCAAATGGTTTGGATTACCACTCCTGACGGACTGCAAAAGGCAGATATGTCTGAGTGGAGAGCCTACACGGGTCAGACAATAGCTGAAGCCGATGGCTGGGGCTGGTTAAATGCCGTTCATCCTGATGACCGTCCCCTCACCGCCGAAATTTGGAGTGCTGCTGTAGCTAACCGCAGCCTCTATGAAGTCGAATATCGGGTGCGTGGCAAAGATGGCACTTATCGCTACTTTTTTGCCTGTGGTACTCCCATTTTAGAAGAAGACGGCAGTATCCGCGAGTGGGTAGGTACTTGCACTGATATTCACGATCGCAAGCTAGCCGAAAAAAGTTTGCAAAAGAGCGAAGAACGGTTTCGCTCTTTGGTAACAGCCAGCTCGCAAATTGTCTGGGTGACTACACCGGAAGGAGAGGCGGTGAGCCGTGAAATGGCTACCTGGTTAGCGTACACAGGTCAGAGTGCAGATGAAATCGAGGGTTTGGGCTGGCTCGATCCGATTCACCCCGATGACCGTACCCACACAGCCCTTGCCTGGAGTAACGCTGTGGCGAATCAGAGTCTCTTTCAAACTGAATATCAGTTACGTGCCAAAGACGGCAGCTACCGCCACTTTTTTGTTTGTGGTACGCCCATCCTAGAAGCAGATGGCAGCGTTCGAGAATGGATTGGCACCTGCACCGATATCCACGATCGCAAACTGGCAGAAGCTGAAAATCAGCGTCTGAAAGAACGATATCGCTCCTTAGTAACTGCTACTTCCCAGATTATCTGGGGGGCTACCCCAGAAGGGCTGGGAATCAGCAGGGAAATGCTCACCTGGATGGACTATACGGGGCAAAGCGAAGCTGAAGTTGAGGGTTGGGGCTGGCTAGATCGAATTCACCCCCATGACCGTGCCAGTTCTACAGAGGCTTGGAATGCTGCTGTGGCAAACCGAGGTATCTATCAAACCGAATATCGGCTGCTTGGCAAGGATGGCAGATACCGCTACTTCTCTGTCTGTGGTGCCCCCGTCTTGGAAGAAGACGGCAGCATTCGGGAATGGATTGGTGCTTGCAGCGATATTCACGAACGCAAACAGGCAGAAGCTGAAAATCAACGTCTGATGGATATGTTGAATCATTCCAGCGATGCCATCATCGTCCGCGACATGAGCGACAAAATCTCTCACTGGAATCAAGGTGCCCAAAGGCTCTACGGTTGGACTCGTGAGGAAGTGAAAGACCAATGCATTCACACTTTTATTAAAAAAACCTTTCTCAAGCCAAAGGAAGAAATTATTGCAGAGTTATTAGAGCAAGGAAATTGGGAAGGAGAAGTGGAACATCTCACCCATGATGGCAAACTGATTATTGTCCAAAGCCGATGGACGTTGCAACGGGACATCGACTCTCAACCCTGCGCGGTGCTGGAAATCAATACTGATATTACTGCTCGCAAGCAAGCATAAATCGCTCTGCGACAACTGAATCAAAAACTAGAAGCCAGAGTTATAGAACGAACGGCTGCTCTACAAAATACCCTAGCAGAAGCGCAGGGATTAAATGCCATTTTAGATAACTTAGCAGATGGTTTGTTAGTGGCAGATACCACAGGACAAATCACCCACTTCAATCCTGCCTTTTTAAGAATGTATGAATTGACAGCTAGCGCCGTCAATGGTCACTACCGAGAATTGCCAATATCTGGTTTAGCTGACCTGGTTATACGAACTCAGTCTCATCCTGGGGAGGTGTTTTCTGCGGAAGTTGCACTGACCAAAGAACGCATTGGTCAAGCAGTAGCGACCGCCATTTTCAAAAAGACGGCAGATCCAGAACCCGCGGCCTGCTTCGGTTCAGCACTGCTGATTCGGGATATAACGGCAGAAAAGGAAATCGACCAGATGAAGACCGACTTCATCTCAACAGTTTCCCACGAGTTGCGGACACCACTCACTTCTGTCCTCGGTTTTGCGTCCATCATTCAAGAAAAGCTAGAAACCGATGTGTTCCCAATGATTTCTACCGAAGACCGCAAGCTTCAGAAAACGATTAAGCGGGTGGCTGATAATCTCAACATTATTGTATCGGAAGCAGAACGGCTCACATCTTTGATTAACGATGTCTTGGACATCGCCAAAATGGAAGCAGGTAAAGTGGAATGGCAGATGCAGCCGATTGATCCGAGCGAATTACTGGATTGGGCAACCAATTCTACCGCCGGCTTATTTGAAACCAACGGCTTGCAGTTGGTGTGCGAGATTGAACCTGGACTGCCTCAGATAATAGGCGATCGCAACCGTCTACTACAAGTTTTAATCAATCTGATTTCCAATGCCGTTAAGTTTACCGAGTCTGGTTGTGTTACCTGCCGCGTCAAACAAGGAAGTGACGGTGTTTGCATCAGCGTCATCGACACAGGTATTGGGATTGCACCGGAAGATCAGCCGAAAGTATTCGAGAAATTCCGTCAAGTTGGGGACACCCTCACCGACAAACCCAAAGGCACAGGGTTAGGACTGCCCATCTGTAAACAAATCGTCGATCATCATGGCGGTAGAATCTGGGTTGAGAGTGAGCCAGGTAAAGGTAGCATATTCTCGTTCATCATTCCCACCTACGCTTGCGATCCAAAAACCACTGCTAATCTAAATTTGGATACTCTTGTAAAACAACTCAAAGAACACGTCATTACCAAAAATGCGGTGCTAAACCATAACCGTAAAACCATTTTGGTTGTAGATGATGACGCTAACATTCGAGAACTGCTCCGCCAACAACTGGAAAACGAAGGCTACAATGTTCGAGAAGGAAAGGACGGCATGGATGCAATTCATCAAATCAAAACAGCCCGTCCCGATCTGATTCTCTTGGATGTGATGATGCCCCAAATCAACGGCTTTGATGTGGCAGCCGTTCTTAAAAATGATCCTCAGACCGCAGACATTCCGATTATCATTCTGTCGATTATTGAAAACAAAGAACGGGGCTACCACATTGGCATCGATCGCTATCTCACCAAGCCCATTGACACAGAAAAACTCCTCAACGAAATTGGCTCACTACTTTACCAAGGCACTTCTAGTAAAAAGGTATTGGTTGTAGATAAAAATGCATCAGCCTTAAAAACCCTATCAGATGTGCTACAAACTCAGGGATACAGTGTGATTGAAGCCTCCGATCCGCAAGAATGTATTTATAAAGCCCTGTTAGCCAAACCTGACATGATCATCATCGATTCTATCTTCTCTCAAGAAGCCGATTTGGTGAAAACCCTACGGTTTGAGAAGGAGTTGGAAAATGTATTTTTTATTATGCTATCTGAACAGTAATCGCTGTTGCTGGGGACTGGGTACTAGATACTAGATACTAGATACCAAGTACTGAGGACTAGGGAAGAACTTTCCAATCCCCAGTCCCTAATCCCCAGTCCCCAATCCCCAATCCCCAATCCCTAATCCTCAGTCCCCAATCCCTATGACCCAGAAAATTCTAATTGTTGATGATGAACCCAATATCTTGATTTTGATGGAACAAGCCTTAGAAGCATTAGAAGATGAGGGTGTTGAACTTCTAACTGCTAGAAATGGAGAAGAAGCTCTCGAAACTATTAAAACTGAAAAACCAAACCTAGTTTTTCTTGATGTGATGATGCCAAAAATGAATGGTCTGCAAGTCTGCCATATTGTAAAACACGACCTACAAATGACTGAAATCTACATCATAATCTTGACAGCTAAAGGACAGGAATTTGATAAACAAAAAGGAATTGAGGTGGGTGCAGACTTATATCTAACTAAACCATTTCGTCCCAAAGAAGTACTTGAAAAATCAATGCAGGTGTTGGGTTTTTAAGTAAAATGCTGATAGATCAATAATAAAATCTCTCAATGTAGGTTGGTTTCACTGCCGTTCAACCCAACATGAACAATGATAAAATATTGGGTTTCGTTCCTCAACCCAACCTACAAATGATTTTGCAACTGTACAAGAGGTGTTCCCTGATTGGGTAAATTAAGGAGTACAAGGATTAGGCGATCGCTTATTTTAATGGTGGTAGCGATCGCCAATCAGACTAATTTGATTGCCAAATGCGCGGATGGGTAGATGTACAAAATGAGATGGAGCGAAAAAGGCTGTACGCTCCATCTATACAAGACTTTCAGGACAATGGTACTTTGAAACCATCCGCGCACCTTATAGGGACTACTTTTCAGCGATTTGCATCTTGTGATATGACTATTGCCTGTGTTATGATTCTTTCATTCGCGCAACTGAACCTTGAAAACCAAATACAGCACTGCTTTCAGAAGCCAGCCATTGCAATTAACCAAAATCCCTATTAGGGATTGAAACTATCGATTATGCCTTTACCTTTTTCCCGTCGTCTTTTTGATTGCAATTAACCAAAATCCCTATTAGGGATTGAAACGAATTACTACAGCCCGTTGCTGCATATTTTCAATGGATTGCAATTAACCAAAATCCCTATTAGGGATTGAAACTTTCTACCTCAATGGAGTAATGGTACTCGTATTATTGCAATTAACCAAAATCCCTATTAGGGATTGAAACCTACTAATTACGGGCAAGGTGTAGATGCATCACATTGCAATTAACCAAAATCCCTATTAGGGATTGAAACTCTAAATGCAGATTTGTATTCCTTGGTTGCGTATATTGCAATTAACCAAAATCCCTATTAGGGATTGAAACGAAAAAACAAACCTAACTAATTTCTGCATATCCTCATTGCAATTAACCAAAATCCCTATTAGGGATTGAAACTACTAATGGGATACTAATACAGCTAAAAGATGATAATTGCAATTAACCAAAATCCCTATTAGGGATTGAAACGGGGATAAAGAATTTTTTTAGATTCAAAATCTATTATTGCAATTAACCAAAATCCCTATTAGGGATTGAAACTCATTATAATGCACACTTGCCTGGCACTACCCCGCAAATTGCAATTAACCAAAATCCCTATTAGGGATTGAAACTTGCCATTAGCCTTAGCTTCAGCAAGAATCTGCTCAGATTGCAATTAACCAAAATCCCTATTAGGGATTGAAACTTTCGGAGTAAACCGCTTGCTTGCTAGACTTTAGGATTGCAATTAACCAAAATCCCTATTAGGGATTGAAACACGGTTGTAATAGTTCATCGATTGGTACACCCTTATTGCAATTAACCAAAATCCCTATTAGGGATTGAAACCCATTATTACTGGCAGGTAGCCAAGACTACCGAAGATTGCAATTAACCAAAATCCCTATTAGGGATTGAAACTTGCTACCTACAATGCACTTCAGCAGTGCTACCAATTGCAATTAACCAAAATCCCTATTAGGGATTGAAACGCGGAAGCACTAAAGGAAATTGTGCTTTTGACTGCACAAATGATTGCAATTAACCAAAATCCCTATTAGGGATTGAAACTTAAGTAATGCTCACGGATAACTTCTTCGCTGTTATTGCAATTAACCAAAATCCCTATTAGGGATTGAAACACTCTCTTTCCATATAAAGAAGTTCACCGATTTATTGCAATTAACCAAAATCCCTATTAGGGATTGAAACATTGAGATGTCCTTTTACTCGCACATACACGGTGTATTGCAATTAACCAAAATCCCTATTAGGGATTGAAACATATTGTATTGAAAAACAATTGTTGGCAAAACTTGAATATGCAAGATTGCAATTAACCAAAATCCCTATTAGGGATTGAAACATATTGTATTTCCTGTAAAACTGACCATTGATTTCATTGCAATTAACCAAAATCCCTATTAGGGATTGAAACAGCTTGACTGATTTGTACCTGTAACAATTAATATTGCAATTAACCAAAATCCCTATTAGGGATTGAAACACAGTTCCAGCACACATCAGATACGTAGCAAAGGTATTGCAATTAACCAAAATCCCTATTAGGGATTGAAACCAAATTGGTCAAATTTAGCTCAAAACGAAGTTATTGCAATTAACCAAAATCCCTATTAGGGATTGAAACTGTACATTTTGACGCGATCGCTGGGTATGTTGCAAAAATTGCAATTAACCAAAATCCCTATTAGGGATTGAAACAAAGCGATCGCCCTCTTTCATCTCCAAATTGGCAGCATTGCAATTAACCAAAATCCCTATTAGGGATTGAAACAGCTTTACTGCAATTCATCGATCCAATCAAAAACATATTCCAAGGCATTGCAATTAACCAAAATCCCTATTAGGGATTGAAACAGCTTTACTGCCAAGTATTGCAAATTGTAATACTATTGCAATTAACCAAAATCCCTATTAGGGATTGAAACCAACTACATCAAAAGCTTGCTGCACCATATCTCTGATTGCAATTAACCAAAATCCCTATTAGGGATTGAAACCCTCAACGGCGAACCAGTGTATACATTTTTACTTTTATTGCAATTAACCAAAATCCCTATTAGGGATTGAAACTCTGGTAACTCTCTGACAAAATTAGTATCTAACATTGCAATTAACCAAAATCCCTATTAGGGATTGAAACAAAGAAGCCGCAAAACAAGCAGCCACAGGAGTAATTGCAATTAACCAAAATCCCTATTAGGGATTGAAACGTGTTACTGCGATCGCTACAGGTTCTTTGAAGATTGGATTGCAATTAACCAAAATCCCTATTAGGGATTGAAACTCCCCAACATTGGGCATCTAGCGGTGTTAGTTGCATTGCAATTAACCAAAATCCCTATTAGGGATTGAAACGCCGATCCAGTAGGCCACCTTTTCCGGTGATGCATTGCAATTAACCAAAATCCCTATTAGGGATTGAAACCTCCTTTCCAATGAGGTACAGTGATTGGGTATTTATTGCAATTAACCAAAATCCCTATTAGGGATTGAAACATTTCTACTTGCTCAACTCCTAAATCTAATTCTATTGCAATTAACCAAAATCCCTATTAGGGATTGAAACTTTGTATGACCTTTTAGATTTAAAGACTTAAGTATTGCAATTAACCAAAATCCCTATTAGGGATTGAAACTCCTATCTCAGTGCCTCACTGGGACGGAACACCGAGATTGCAATTAACCAAAATCCCTATTAGGGATTGAAAAAAATATGTATTGCTAAGTTTTTCAAGCACATTTTACGAAAAGAAGTAGGAATTTTGAGAGTTAATAAGGTAATTTAAACCCTAAATTAAAATTAAATAATAGTATCCAAGCGATCGCGTCATTTTTAGAGGAATCCGGTTTGATTTTTAAACAAAATTAAACCGGATTTATATATTACGAATTACGAATTAGTAATTATTTGTTGATAATTTATCCAAGCTTCCCAAAAAATATAAATTGATAGTATTCCTAAGAAGATGCGAAGCACTAGGCTCACAGTATAAGCTGGTAGTTTTGGTAATGCACGAGTACTCATCTGAACACCTAAAAGACCACCACATCCCAAAACTATACCTTGAGCAAACAGAATATTTCCCTCTAATGTATGTCCTGTGCAAGCAGCTAAAGCAGTGATGACAATCACCCCCAAACTAGTCTGAATTGCTACTTTAATATCTTCTCCCAGTAATAACATTTGCAGTGGCACCATAATTGTACCGCCACCTAAACCAAATAAACCTGCTAAAATTCCTGCTGCTCCTCCAGTGCCAATTTTAGAAACCAATGGGTTAAATACTGGGGTTGTATCCTCTGTTTCTTTGAAAGCTAATTGCTTGCGAAGCTCAATCAGATAGATATTAGCAAGTAGTATGATGCCAAATGTAAAAAGTATTATATAAGATGGAATTTTATTGGCGAAATATACACCTATTCCAGTAGTTAGAAAAGCTGGAATTCCTAAATAAATTACTCGTTTAAAGTCAAAGTAACCCATTCGCCAATTCTGCAAACTTCCAGAAATTGAAGTAATCACAATAGCAAGGCTACTAGTAGCGATCGCCTGAACGGGAGTATAACCTAATGTGACTAAAAGAGGAATTGTGATAATACCGCCACCTATTCCTAAAAGTCCAGCTATGACTCCAGATATTAAACCCCCACTCACTAAAATCAACCAACTAAAATCAATCATAAATAATTCTTTTTCTATAAAACTGAATCGTGCTGGGCATTGGGAAAAAGAAGGCAGAAGTTCTTTAATTTTGAATTTTGAATTTTGAATTTTGAATTGATTTCTCCCTCATCCCCGTACTGTCACCGGATGGCTAACAACGCCTCCGTAGAGCAATCCAGAATCATTCCACGGAACAGTACTTGGTTGTGTATTACCTAAATTGTCAGTAGCACGAGCCTGGAGAAAATATTCCCCAGGAATTGGGTTCCATTCAATGTCCCAGCGTACCCATGCAAATGGAAAATTTGGTTCTCTCAGTCGTGCAAATTGCCAAGTTTTGCCACCATCTAGGCTGACTTCCACACGGACAATCTTTCCTTTGCCAGACCAAGAACGTCCACGTAGTAAGTGGCTTTTAGCAGAAAGCGTAGCTGGCCAAGCCAACTCAAAGGCGCTCTTAACATTTTGGTACGTAATCAGCTTACCTTTATAGGGTGCGATCGCTGGGTAGTCTGCACCAACCAGCACCATTTGCTCTGTCACCCACTGGGTATATATCGGTGTTTCGGAAACTTCAATCCGCTCAATCCATTTAACGTTGGCGTTTCCTCCCCAACCAGGAAATAGGACACGGCACGGCTGACCGTGGTCTGGCGGTAATGGTTCTCCGTTCATTGCATAAACGACGAGGGAGTTATCTGCTAATGCTTTGCTAATTGGAACTACACTGCTGAACTTGGATTTATTTGTCTCCTTTGAGTCCAGCGAATCCACATCTGCACCCTCAACGAGTACATCTTTTGCTGTGGATTTCAGTCCAGCTCGCTCTAATAACATACCAAGTGGTACACCAGTCCATTCAGCCACACCAATAGCCCCAAGTCTCCAACGTGTTCCAGGGAGTGGTGTGTTGTAAGCTTCTTCAAAGAAGCGCCGACCGTTAGCAGCACACTCAATGGCAGAAGTGACTGAGATGGATGGCATGGCGATGATTTCATCGTAAGTAAACTCGCAGGGGGCAGAAACGCCAGTTCCATGAATTTGCAAACGCCATGTAGATGGGTCAAAAGGGGGAGGTGTATGGCGGTTGTGAACATAGAACCAATCATTTGGTACTAAATAACCACGCCCATACATCGCTTCCCAGTTCATCTCTAATGTGCCTTTGCTATGAGAGATATACCCTGGTGGCAATGGCTTAAGTATTTTGCTGCCTTTAGTTTTAATAGCTGTCTGACTGCGAGCAGGTGCAGGTTTAGCTAACCCTCCAATGGCTGTTGCGCCAACCATAGTAGCTAGTATTTTTAGAAAGCGCTGGCGCGAAATACCCGCATCTGTACTTTTTTGCCAGATGCACTGTTCAACCCGCGCCTGTAGATAATCCTCCTGGTCAAAGAGGTTTTCATCGCTCAAGCTATTACCCCCTTTTAATTTGTAATTATAAGGATCAAGGGGAGATGGGGGAGCAGGGGAGGCAGGGGGCAGGGGGATGAGGGAGACAAGGAAGACAAGAGGACAAGGGAGATAAACAAAACTCCTAACTCCTAACTCCTAACTCCTAACTCCTAACTCCTAACTCCTAACTCCTAACGCCCAAAAAAGACTACTTGTTTATTGCTGTCCAAACACCAGTTATCTGATCTTGTGTGTAGTTGGGCAAGTAGTGAGCTAATCCGTTTTTGGCTATTTGAGCGATCGCATTTATAAAGCGATCGCAGTCTTCTAATGTATTATATACTGCAAAACTTGCTCGGATAATGCTAGGGATATTACGGGTAATTCCTCTGTCTACTTCCTGAGCAATCTCAGAGTCTTGGTCGTCTGAAACATTCTTGAGTTTGCGAATATATTCATAAGTGCAGAAAGCCCCAGCCCGAACGCCAATGCCATATTCTTGTGCCAGAATTTCTGCTACTAAGCGTCCGTCAAATCCATCAATATCAAAGGGAATAACATGGGCTAAATTATCTCCGGGAATATGTAATTTGACTCCAGGAATCAACCGAAGCCGTGTATATGTAAATTCAACTAGAGAGTGTTCATACTGAGCAATGCGATCGCGCCCTACTGCTTCGATAATTTCAATCGCCTTGGCAATGGCGATCGCACCCATTGCGTTTGGTGTTCCAGGGTCATGGGCGCGTTCTGTATAAAAACGCTTGATCTCCAGGTTTCTGGTGATATAAGGCAGGTTTCCACCCCCAATCTGATAAGGGTAGGAGCTATCAAAAAATTCTTTCGGCCCCAGCAAAACCCCGGTTCCATAAGGAGCATACATCTTGTGTCCAGAGAAAGCCACAAAATCTAAATGGCATGGGTCATCATCTGCACGCATATCGACTGGTTCATGCTGAATTAATTGGCACACATCGGCAAATATCTTCGCGCCATACCGATGTGCTAAAGCTGCAATTTCGTAAATTGGAGGTCTGTAACCTGTAATTGTCGAAGCACCTGTAATAGTTACTAATTTAATTTGCTCGGCTTCGGGGAGGTTTTGGTGTGCCTTAAAAATATCTTCAATTTCTGCAACACTTACACTTCCGTCCGGCTGCGTTCTGTACTGCACAACTTCGTCTCTAGTCACCCAAGGCAGCAGGTTGGATGAATGCTCAATATCAGAAACTAAGATTTTTCCAGGTTTCTTTGCCCAAAGTGTAGCGGCTCCATTAATCGCTTCTGTTGTATTCTTCGCAAAGATTACATAGTTGTCTAAAGATGACCCCACAAAGTCCCGAATGATGTTTCGGCTGTTGTCATATTCTCGTGTAGTGATGACGGACTTTTGCCCAGAACCTCGATGTACACTGCCGTATGTGTCAAGCATTTCGTCCACGTATTGCTTGAGGGTTGCAAAGGGTGTGGTTGTAGCTCCATTATCCAAGTTGACGTACTTAACATAGTTTCCGTTAAGAGTTTTCACCTTGAAGGATAGAGACTGTTCTGTAAATAACGGTTTGATTTCTTTGTCCCAAAAACTGTCACAATTTTCGGCAATTAGTGGTAGCTTGACAGTTTCCTGCTTGATATTTGCGCCCATTGCAAGTACATCGGTCATCTTTAGCACCCCTATTTTAAATTTTGATTTCTTTGAAAAAGCCTAACTTCCACAAGCTTTGTTTCGCGCTGCAATTAGATTAATCGCTAGTAATTATGGTCTTTATAATTGCTTTATTCCTAGTGGAAAACTCGGTTACTACAATTATTCTTTAACAAGACAATAAAAAAGAGTATCCGAATTAACACTTAACTTAGATATTTTTATAGTAAATTAAAATACAAAGTAAACAATATTGGTAAGTAGCTAAGTATACTTTAAGCGATTTTATTCTAGTCATTAAACAAACTTGATGTATTGAAGACAAGTTGAGAGAAAAGCTGATAACTAACAAAACCTGAAATTGCTTACCAGTAATGTATTTAGCCAGAAAAAAGCCCGTACTAAGTTGAGATTACTCTTTAAAAAAGTTTATTTTTTTACTTAGAGCTATTGTTACTTCTTCATCAAAAATTTATAAGTATTTACTCGCACCAATCGGATTTTCTTAACATTGTAGTTATAGCGGAAGCCCTTAGTTGTTTGCTGACATTAAATAGCGATCGCTTAAGATTACAGAATTATCATCGAATAGTAGATACTTGTACGGACATCTATTTTTAAGTACTAACTAAGCCATGACAAAATGTATTTTAGGAAACAATCATAATTTATCCCTTAAGACAGATGCGGTTATAAAAAATAAAGTGTATCGTACGGCATTTTTTTCATGCAAAAAACTTCATCAGCCAGCCAATACAGTTTAATTTTTAACTAAGTTTGTGGGTTTAAGTCCCCTAGCTGTTCAGGTAGAACCATTGATCACAATTTAAGAAAAAGAGCCAATTGTCAAAGGGTATGTTAAAAATAGGTAAAATGAGCCGAAAGCTATATCCTTAAAGGAATTGTGACATCTCCTAAACCTACATGAGTAGCACCAAGAGTAAAAACCTGCGACCATGCGAAAAAGAAGAATTTTTCTGTTGTGCATCTTTGCGATCGCGCGGCGCAGTTCGGTAATATCAATTACAAACGCCCGCCATCGGAGCAACTTTGGCTGTAGAGTCTCAAAAGATATACCCCGTGTTTATCTATAAAATCACGGGGTTGTGGAAGAATCGAGTTTTATCCGAGCCGTTTTGGGATGACAGGGGCTTCCCCAACAAACCTGACCAGAAGGCATGCTAGTAAAAACACTACTACGAGCGCCAATCACCGCATTAGCCCCAATTTGCACTCCCGGCCCAACAAAACAATCTGCTGCTACCCATGCACCATTGTCAATGGTGATACTCGCGGTTTTCAACCCAAAAGCAGGATCTTGGAGATCGTGACTACCAGTACACAGGTAACTTTTTTGGGAAACTACGCAATGTTCGCCGATATGAATCCGGTCAAGGCTGTATAAAACTACGTTATCTCCAATCCAACTGTAGTCGCCAATGGTGACTTTCCAGGGGTAGGTAAAGCGGGCTGTGGGTCTAATTAATACACCTTTGCCAATACGAGCGCCAAATAATCGTAGTAAAGCACAACGCAGAATATTTAACGGTTGAGGAGTTAGAGGAAAGGCGATCGCTTGGACAAACCACCATAATAAAACATACCAACTTGGCCGCCCCCGGTCAAACCAAGATTGGTCATATTTACGTAAATCTACGAAAGGGTCATTGGTCATTTGTCATTGGTCATTTGTCATTTGTCATTATCAGGAATCAATGGTCAATAGCTTTGCTTCTGCTTCTTTGCTTCCCTGCTCCTCTGCTGCATCCTTCGAGATAGTTGCAGTATTTAAGTGACCACCACAGTTACGCAATTCGTAAAGTTTAACGCCAATTTGATATTCATATTGACTCAGCAAACGTGCATAGATATATCCTGCTTTGCCATCTAAAAAACCGCGTTGAATTATATAAAATAAAACAAACCGCAAAATGGGTTTAAATGGCAGGTGTACCCAGACTTTTTTCAAAAATCGTTTGCGTTGGACGGCATCACCAAAGAGATTTGCGCCGATAGTACCGCTATCATTTTTACCTGTAAGAATATTAAAATAAACTCTGGATTCCCAGTTTGAATAGCGGTTGTGTCGTTCTAACCAGTGGTAAAGGTCGCGGAAGTCTTCGTGGAGCATATCATTTTTGAGATACCCAACTTTCCCCTCCAAAATCACGTGTTCGTGAACTTCGTTATCACCAGTATTAGGAATATCTTCTGTATTTAGATTTTCGTAGCGACCTTTTTTATGTTGAAATAAACGTAGATTCCAATCAGGATATTTCCCACCATAACGAATCCATTTTCCTAAGAAAAATACGCGGCGGTTGAGATAATAACCTGTATATTCATCATTTTGAATTGCTTGCTCAATTTCTGACCAAAGTTCCGGGGTGATGCGCTCATCACAATCTACAATTAGCACCCATTCATTACGAAAAGGTAGATTATCTAAAGACCAGTTTTTCTTTTTCGGCCAGCGTCCATTAAAGTTGAATTGCACGACATTTACACCGTGACTTTTAGCAATTTCAATGCTGTTATCGGTACTTTGAGAATCTACTACAAATATTTCATCTGCTCTGCTGAGGCTAGCAAGGCAAGCAGGTAAGTTTGCTTGTTCGTTTTTTGCCGGAATTAGTACTGAAACTGGTATTTTAGATGACATATTGAGTATAAATTATGTTACTGGTTATTTCTTATTTGATGTAGATAAAAGACCTTGAATAGCAGCATTTAAGTAACCAATCTGACCGTAAGCATACACAAGTTTGTCAAACCGTTCTGCTGGATCGGAGAAATATTGTAATGCTTTATACAAGCCTCGGACAAACCTTTCGCTACCTCGCTGTAATTGGGCGATGCCAGCTTTACCAGCGAGTTGTTCTCGATAGCATTCACTGATACCTTGCCACCAGCCCCGGTTTAAGAACCAGGAGCGTTGGAGGCGCTCTGGGGCTACATTGTGAGCGACGAGTGCTTCGGGAAGATAAGCAACTTGCCAACCACGCTGTAGGGCGAATTCGGTCATTTGCAGTTCTTCATTAGATAATAAATTTTTCCCAACTCGACCAAGATGAGGATCGAAACCACCAATTTCTTCTAGGAAACTGCGGCGGATGGAGTAATTCAAGCCTCTGGGTGTTGAGCCAGGTTGCTCTATGTAGATGTTACTCTCACCTAAGTCGTATGCACCCAGATTTGCAGCTAGCCCCGGAGATAGCCACCGTGGTTGTTGAATTCCTGGGGGCCACAGGAGAGTGACTTTGCCACCTGCGATCGCTAGCTTAGAATTATTGTAATAGGCAGAATATAAAACTTGTAGCCAGCCCTGACTGGCAACGGCATCGTCATCTAGATAAGCAAGAATATCACCACTGGCTACCTTTGCACCCGTGTTGCGGGCGACAGATAAACCAATGGTGGGTTCAAAAACATACTTCAGGCGCGGATTGTGGACTCTTTCTTCTACAACCTCACGAGTGCGATCGCTAGATCCATTATCAACTACCACAATTTCAAAATCAGCAGCAAAATCCTGCGCTAAAAGACTATCAATTGCAGCCCCTAAATAGGTATCTCGATTGTGAGTACAGATAATGGCAGAGATTTGGGTGTCTGGCATAGATTTAATTTTGGATTTGAGATTTGGGACTTTCCTGCGGAACGCTATGCGTAGCTTGCTTACCCATAGGGGTACGCTCAGGAACCATCGAACGATTTTAGATTAAAATCTAAATCCAACACATAACTGCTGAGAGTTAATCTAAACCAAAAGTTACTTACCCACCAACCGAGTTTCTTCGGAAATAATCTTTAAAACTTTACGTTTGTTGAATATGACTGTGTAAAACTACAAGAGTTTGGGCTAGTTGACTAAGACGGGTTTCCAAAGATTGCTTGCGCCCTAGTAGTTGGCGTAACTTTTGGTAACGAGCGATCGCCATGCTAACATTGGGAACCTGATCCGGTGGACATGGGCGCGACCAAACTTTACCAGTATCGTCTACACCACAGAGGCGATAACCAGTAATAGATGATTGATAAGATACTTTTCCACCAGTAGCACAAATTTCTTCTACGTAGTTCATCAGGCGGTCAACTTCTGCATGGCGCAGTGTTGCCGTTCCTCCCGCTTCTGGTTCGGCGGGATTGGATTCTAACCAGCCATTGACAATTGGCCCTTCTAAGTAAATATCCTGAATCTGCTTTAAAATATTTTGCAATTCTGTTTGCCAACCAGCCACAGTTTCCTGAATTTCTTGCAATAGATTCATCGCCAATGCTGGATTCGTACCGTGGCGATGGCTACTAAAGCTGGGAGTTTTCAACTTAGGTAGGCTGGGTGTTTTGCTACCATTCTCTTCTGTTTGAAAGGTCTGTACAGATTCATGGTGAGGAAAGAAATTTTGTTCAGAAGGATAATCGCTCTCAGTATTTACACTAAAGTCAACTGTTTGTCCTTGTGACTTTACTTCCCCATCATCAGAGGATGGAATTTGTGTACCTTCTGTAGGTTCGTTGGCTCCGACACTGATTCTAAAAGAGAAAGGCCGTTTTGTCGTCGAATCGCTTGTTTCGGCAGTAGGGGCAGTGCCGCGATTCCCTAAATCGTGTAAAGTTGCTTCAATGCGTTTTAGACCTGCGTTCATAAAGATATCCTCAAGTTTGCTGTCCCCAGTGGTATTGAATAATTGAGAATGGGGTTGTTGGGATTTTTGGCTTTTGCCAGTTGTAGCATTAATGATGCTGGTGCTAATTTTATCCCTTAAAAGTTATTTGAAACCAAAAATCTCACCGATGAATTGAAGAAGAATTCAGAAGTCAGAATTCAGGAGTCAGAATGAATCAGTGGATAAATCCACTCTTTCGTTCAAAATTCATTCTGTTAGCGGTAGCGGGGCGTTTAGCCCATTCTGACTCCTGACTCCTGAATTCTGTTTGATAAATTGCAACTGTAGGCAGATTGTTAAAATACTTAGTAAAGAACCTTGGGTAAAATCATCTTAGTAACAGGGCCAGCACGATCTGGTAAAAGTGAATGGGCGGAAACTCTAGCCATGCAGTCAAAAAAACCAGTTGTTTACGTGGCAACAGCCACCGATAACCCAGACGATCGAGAGTGGCATCAACGCATTTTAGAACATCAACAACGTCGTCCCCAAGACTGGGTAACTCTATCTGTACCCGTGGAACTGTCTGCTACCCTCGCCGATGCCAAACCCTATACCTGCCTTTTAGTTGATTCTTTAGGAACTTGGGTTGCTAATCTCCTAGAAGAGGACGAATCTAGCTGGGAAAATACCCTTGCAGAGTTGTTAGAGACAGTAGAACTGGTTGCTGCTGATATGCTGTTTGTAGCAGAAGAGGTGGGTTGGGGTGTGATCCCAGCTTATCCCCTTGGGAGGAAGTTCCGCGATCGCCTCGGTTCTTTAGTACGGCAGCTAAGTACACTCAGCGAAACTGTTTATTTAGTGACTGGTGGTCATGTTCTCAATCTCAGTATCCTTGGTTCGCCATTGCCAAATAGAGAGGATGCTGGAACATTCAGAAGTCAAGATTCTTAACTCTTGATTCAAATTAATCTAAAATCTAAAATCTACAATTGTCTTATGGCAACCAAACAAGAAGTTAGAAAATACCTTGCCTACTGGTTTCAGTTAGGTAAGAAAGTGATTACGAGTAACGGTGAGGCAAGCTTTTTGCCGCTATCGGTGCTAAATGGCGATCGCTATAGTGAAGAATTTGAAGAGTGTTGGCAAAAAATTATCTCGCCGGAATCGGGTGATTGTTACCTAGAGGGTACGCATGAAACCATTGCTGAATTGTTGACACCAGCATGGGATATGCTGCCTTGTGGCCGGTGCAGTATGCCAGTAGCCAAGCGAAACGTCGGGATGCCCTCGTTGTTATGTCCCTGCAATGATTTACCTAACTGGCCAAATACTGAATTGCCAGCACCGCGAGATCCAATTAAGACTCAAGACCAACTCAAAACAATTCGCGATCGGATTGTAAATAATATTACATAAACAAACAACCAATTGGGAAATCTGAGAACTTTTTTCTAATTTCCTGATTATTTTGATTATTTTAATTTCTCCTGTAGTACCCTTGAGTCTCACTACAGAATCTTTGTATGGGCAGCATCTCACCTTTGCAAATATACCAGGCGATTAGAAATCGCGGCTACACAAACGTTCGCCCTTGGCGTTCCCGTTCGCGTAGCGTCTCCGTCAGGAGAAGGGTAGTCCGCCTACGCGGACTCAAAGAATTTGAAACCCACGCAGGTGGGTTTTGTCTGTATAGCCGCGAATTCCATTCGCCAGGGCAGGTGTGTTTTTACTATTGTTTATTGCCCAATGCCCAATGCCCAATGCCCAATGCCCAATCCCCCATTCCCAAAATCCTAAATATTTTACTCATTAACCGTGCCACTATAGAAAATAGAGCTGCAAATTGAGCAATAGGAAGACTAAAGAACACTGTGCAGATAACATTCTTAGGGACGAGTTCCGGTGTACCCACGCGATCGCGCAATGTTTCCAGTGTCGCTCTGAGATTACCCCAAAGAGCAGAACTCTGGTTATTCGACTGTGGCGAAGGTACTCAGCATCAAATTATGCGGAGTGAACTCAAAATGAGTCAACTCTCCCGAATTTTTATCACCCACATGCACGGCGACCATATCTTTGGCTTGATGGGACTTCTTGCTACTTGCGGCTTGGCTGGTAATGTGGAACGAATTGATATCTATGGGCCACCTGGATTAAATGATTACATTCAATCTGCCTCACGTTACTCCTACACGCATTTTTCTTACCCGATCAAAGTTCACGCCATCCGTCCAGGCATAATTTATGAAGACAATGACTTCACCGTTAGCTGCGGTAATTTGCATCATCGCATCACAGCTTTCGGCTACCGCATAGCCGAAAAAGACCGAGCCGGACGCTTTGATGTAGAAAAAGCCAATGCCTTACAAATTCCTCCTGGCCGAATTTACGGTCAACTCAAGCGCGGTGAAACAGTTACCCTTGACGACGGACGGGTGATTGATGGCACTCAATTATGCGGCCCTACAGAAATTGGTCGAAAAATTGCCTATTGTACAGACACAATTTATTGTGATGGTGCAGTGGAATTAGCTCATGATGCAGATGTACTAATTCACGAAGCCACCTTTGCCCATCAAGATGCAGATATGGCTTTTCAGCGATTGCATTCCACAACCACAATGGCAGCACAAACAGCTTTAGCGGCTGGCGCACATCGACTGATTATGAGTCATTTCAGTCCCCGCTATGCTCCTGGAAATACCTTGGAGTTGAAGGATCTTCTCAAGGAAGCCCGTGCTATTTTTCCCCGTACTGATATGGCTTACGATTTTATGATTCATGAAGTACCCAGACGACGGGAAGTAGAGTTAACCAAGATAAGCGTTTAAATTTTGGGCGCTGGCTACGCTCAGTCGAACAATTTTAGATTTTAGATTTTCTATTGAACTCTTCTAATCTAAAATCTAAAATTAACCAGGCTTAATCTTGGAGTTTAGTAGTCTCGATCGTAACGCCTAGCAAATAAACAGCAGTTGAGTTTTACGAGTAAGTAAACTAGTTAACCAACAATTTACGGTTAAGTAAGTGTATCAATAATATACAAACACTATGAGTTAAATATTTTTCTCAATATGTTTTTTAGATTACAAGTTATCAAAATAACTTTAATATATAGTAATATTGCGAATCAGAAAATTTTTTACTTAAATACTTAGGAAAAATAATTAATTTTTCGTCAAGATTTTTCTTCCTTAAACAAAATATTCATTAAAAATTTATCCTTCCAACACTGATTAAGAATTTATATGCATGAATTGATGAACATGAAAGCGCCAGTTGGCATAATATTGTGCCTAATTAGCTTGTCATTGTTGGAAGAATAATTAAGTATGCGATCGCAGCTATTAGGTGTAAAAAAAATCATTTCATATTTCTCATAAATCTTCCATATAAATTATAGTGTTTCGATATTAGAGGAGTTTGATAGTGACTAAGATTAGTCTGAATCAAGAGCAACAGGTTACTACTTCAGCACAAGGCGCAGCTGACATCAGACAACTACCTACTATTTTGCTTCGCCGCCGCTTTCTGATCTTGGGGGTTTCCTGTGTAGTTATGTCAGCTGCTAGCGTCTTGGCTATCATTGCCAAACCTACTTACCAAAGCAATATGCAGATATTGGTGAATTCCAATTTATCTGAGGCGGCACAGTCAAATACTCAAGTTCCTGATTCAAATTCTCAAATTGTTGATTCCACTACTCAGATGAAACTCATGCTGAGTTCTAAATTGCTTCAAAAAGCTGTAGATTTACTTCATTCTGATTATCCTAATATTACCTTACAGGATATCAATGGTCAAAAAGAACATACTAAAAAAGCACCTCTAGAAGTAACTCCAGAAGCGGGAAGCATAGCAGCTAATAAAGTTTTTAATCAAGCATTTAAAGTTTCTTTCAATGATGACGATCCGGTAAAAGCACAAAGAGTACTTCAAGCTCTACAAAAAGTCTATCAAAACTACAACAAACAGCAGCAAAAAGAACGTCTTAATCAGGGATTGGCTTTTGTAAACACTCGGCTACCTCAGATAAAAAAAGAGGTGAGTAAAGCTGAGAAAAATTTGGAACAGTTTCGCCAGAAACATAAATTTCTCGATCCCGAAGTCCAAAGTAAAATTCTCCTAGAATCTCTAGCCGATATTCAACAACAGTTACAAATCGCTCGTGCCAACCTTCAAGATGTAAACGCTCGCTACGATAACTTAGAGCAACAAATAGCATCTTCGTCCGAACAAAATACACTAATTTCTTCTCGTTTAAACCAGTCAAGCCGCTATCAAGCATTATTAAGTGAAATCCAAAAGACGGAACTAGCATTGGCTAAGGAACGGCTCCGCTATACAGACGATTACCCATCGGTACAAAAACTAAAGCAGCAACGCCAAAGTCAACTGTTGCTATTACGGCAAGAGGTGAAAGCTATTACTAATAGTAGTAAGGAAAAGCCCCTATTTAAAGGACAAATGGTAGGGGTTGATCCAACGCTAGTAGACGAGTTTATTTTGGTACAGACAACTGTTTTAGGACTAACTGCCAATGAAAAAAATCTTGCCGAATCAGAACAGCGAATCCGCTCTGAACTAAACAAATACCCAAGTTTAATAGCAGAGTATAACCGTCTGCTGCCAAAGGTAGAAAGTAGTCACAAAAACCTCGATCAACTACTCCAAGCACAACAGTCATTGGGACTAAAAATTGCTCAGGAAGGATATAACTGGCAAGTTTTGGCAGAACCTTCTTTGGGTACTTATATGGGTAACAATAGATTATTCCTTTTGGTGGGAGGAGCGGTAATTGGGCCGATTTTAGGTATCTTAGCAGCCCTGATTTTGGAAAAGTTCAATGACGCTATTTATTCTGCCGGAGATTTAAAGAAACTGACGAACCTACGTATACTGGGATCAGTACCAAAACTACCGTCGCATGGTGTCAAAAATCGGCGGCTGGGACTACCTTGGAATCGGCGGCGAAGTTCAGATTCTTCTGTAATAGAAGCCACTACTAAATTGCCAGTCCATGAAACTTTGGACATGATCTACCAAAATATTCAAATATTAAAATATCCCTTACATTTCAAGTCATTGATGTTTACTTCAGCACTACCAGGGGAAGGGAAAACAACTTTAGTATTAGGGCTTGTAGCTAGTGCGATCCGAATGCATCGACGGGTATTAGTAATTGATGCTAACTTACATAATCCTAGTCTGCACAAAATATTGGAACTATCCAATGACTGGGGACTATCTCTGTTATTAGTTGATGAGACAACTACTGATTTTCAAGATTACATTCAGCCCATTCATCCCTCAATTGATATTTTGACTGCTGGGCCAGAACCAGAAGACACGGTGAAGTTGCTTAGTTCTCAAAGAATGAAAGAATTAATAGAGTTGTTTGAACAAAGTTATGACCTAGTACTGATAGATGCTCCACCTATTTTAGGCACGGTTGATGCCAGGATTGTGGCATCTTTTTGCAATGGTATTGTGATGGTAGAGCGCATGGGGAAAGTGACTCGAACTGAACTGACTCAAGCAATAGAAATTTTCAATAAGTTGAATTTAATTGGAATTATCGCTAATGAAGTGAGCAATTCTCAAAAGGTATTGGCATCGTAGACTATCGGGCGTTAGGAGTGCTGAGTGCTGTTAGCGGTAGCGGGGCGTTTAGCCCGTGCTGAGTTAGGAGTTAGGAGTTAAGAGTTAAGAGTTAGGAGTTTTGTTTATCTCCTTGTCCCCTTGTCTCCTCATCCCCCTGATCTCCCTGCCCCCTGCCTCCTACCTTATAGCTCAAGCAAAATGCATAATTAGTAGCAGGTGGCAACCTCCTGCGTTGGAGAAGTGTCTCATCTTAAAGTAGTAGACGCAATAATCTAGAGCGTCAATTAGATACTAGTGTGATTAGATGATCAGCATGAAATTCCAACTTTACTTAGGCTTTTTATTTTCTCAGGTTAAAGTACGTTATTGGTGGGTAAGTATCTTTTTGTGGATAGCTTTGGTAGCCCCAGCCCAAGCGTCTGTAATTCTGCGTGTGGCAATTGAGAAGGGCGTTAATCAGGTAAGAGTGGGCAGTTCCACCACTGGGATCGTTAAGGATAGTACTGGCCGGACTCTGGGACAGTTGCCAGCGATGAGTGCATATTATGCCCAAGCCGTTCCTGGCGGTGTTGCTTTAGATAAGTGGCAGTCTGGTTTATTTTGGATTGAGCCAACTGGTAAAGGATTTGTTTATATTGGCGATCGCTGGTATCGTGGTAGAACTCTGGTTGTCCCCACAGATAAAGGCTTAACGGCTGTAAATTGGGTTGACGATCAAGAATATCTCTATAGCGTTCTTGGTGGCGAAATGGATGCTAGCTGGCCTCAAGAAGCTTTAAAAGCTCAGGCGATCGCAGCCCGCACTTATGCCCTCTACGAACGTGAAAAACAACGGAATAATCCCGTTTACGATTTAGGTAATACGCCCGATCGCTGGCAAATTTACAAAGGTGTTATCAGTGAAGCTGCTTCTACTTACGCTGCAGTGGATTCGACATTAGGGCAGGTACTAACTTACAAAAACCGGATTATTCTCTCAGTCTTCCACGCCTGTTCTGGGGGACACACCGAAAACGTCGAGGATGTTTGGGGAAGCAATGAGCCTTATCTACGTGCTGTTGAAGACTACGATCAAAATATCCGCGAGTGTAATTGGGTAAAAACCTTCTCGCCCAGTGAAATTAGCGCTAAATTTCCAGGGGTGGGTACTGTAACGGCGATGATTCCAGAGACATACTCACCTTTCCGCAGCGTTAAAGTTTTGAAAATTGTCGGCAACAAGGGCACAAAGGTTCTACAGGGCGAGGAAGTGCGAACAGCCCTCAAGTTAAAAAGTACCAAATTTAGCGTGACCAAGGGAGGCGATGGTAGTTTTATACTGCAAGGGCTTGGCTATGGTCATGCTTTAGGTATGAGTCAATGGGGAGCTTACAATCTGGCTCGGCAAGGAGTGAACCATTTGCAAATTTTGGGACATTATTATCAAGGTGTAGCCCTTACACCAATTCAGGCGAAGTAATTGGGGATTGGGGATTGGGCAGGAGGCAGGAGGCAGGAGTTCTTTAATTTTGAATTTTGAATTTTGAATTGATTGCCCCCTGCTTCCTATTCCCCACTCCCGCGTTCCAAGCGTTTCTGCCATTCAGCGTCAATTTGTGCAGAACGCTCAACTTCCTGATCGAGTAAATCAGTTTCGCTAGAATACACTAAATCTTCTTTGCCAATGACTTTTTCTGTTGCAAATTGTTGGGCATAGTCGATTTTTTGCTGCAAAGATGTATCTGGATTTGCCAATATCCTTGCTCTGGAAATGCGATCGCGATTGCGATCGCCAATTTTGCGATTACGCCACTTAATCCAGAAATAACGCAATAATGGTATACCTAAAAAACCTACTCCATAAGCCAATAGCAGCCAATAAATTCCTTGCACAAAGGCTACCAGTCCACCTAATTGGGCGGCAACAGTGCCATCTCTCAACAAATTTCCCAGTACTAAAGCACCAACAAAATTTACTACCCCTAACCCAGCACTCAGCATAATTTGCCCGGAACTTGCGGCGCTAAAACGCCAGGGAAATTCCTCTAAGTGATCTGATATTGCATAACGGCGCTTTTTAACTGCACTCACCTGCAACTCTGGGAAGTAATAAACAATTTGACCTTCTGGACTTACCCCCGGTTGCCCATTAAACCGCGTCAGAACGGGCAGCATATAATCTTCATATTCTCTTGTGTATCCCTCACCGATGTCATCCAAATAGGGGGCTATTTGTTCTGATACCACTGCACCACGGTTACTCCGAATCACCGTAGCAATCTCTTGCCAACGACGTTCTTCTAAATTGGCGTTAGGATTACCATCGCCAAATAAAAACGAAAATACAGCTTCAAAGAAATTCAGATTGCTTTCTTCACGGTTTTCACGTCGCCGTTCCTGGTAGTGCCTATCATAATTTGGGCTAAAATACCAAAATAAATTTGGAAAGAAGAAGAACCCACCACCGCCAGAACTACTGCCCCGATTGTTGCCGTTACGGTCTGAATTCGCAGAGGTAGTAATAATGTAGATGGCAATAATTATCAGGATGATGGAAACAATTAATAAAACTAGAAAAGAAGTGCGAATCAGGTAAAACAGAACACTCCAGACTTTTTTCCACCATTCCTGCAATCGTAAACGGAAGTATTTATTACGCAAAATTGCTCGAAAATTTTGTGGAAAAAGGTAAACTATATCACCTGAATCCGCTACCTGCAAATGTCCGCCAGCATCAGATGCCAGGGCTAACAAGCTTTGATTAGCTTCAGCGACGTTCAATCCTGCCTGAGTTGCCACATCACCAACGGTGACACGGTAGCCCAGTTGTTCCACAGCTTGCATGATGGTGGGACTGGGAGCCATTACTCTCCTCTCCTATTGAAAATATTCCCTTTTCTTAAGTATAAAGTTTTATTTTGAGAGACTTGGTAAAGCTAGGAATAAAGAAGTTAACTATTCTGAATTCTGCTGTAAATCACCTAAATACTTTGATTCAGACGCGACTCGAAAATACTCGCTAACGGTGCGCTATCTGCTTTTTCGTTCAAAATTCATTCTGTTAGCGGATAGCTAAGGTTTAGCCCATTCTGAATTCTGACTCCTGAATTCTATTCGATAAACCAACAAATTACCTGCGACGCATCATGTTATAATTATTTTCCTCAGCTTGGTTAACCAGCAAACTTTCTGCTCAAATATGGTTCAATACACTCTCGCTCAAAGCCCAGAAATTATCCTGACTGTTTCTGGAAAAGATTCAGCCAAAGCCCGTGATAAAGCAATGGATCAACTGATGGAACTGATGGATGCAGGTAAGCTACCCACGGAACTGGAAGAAGGATTTGGCCCTCAACAATTAATTGAGGTTAAAGAGTCAACTATTGATACTGCTAGTGGTGAGGATACAATTACACAAGCTGTTCAGGTTCTGAGTAACCTCGCCACACTCAAGCTGAAAGTTCAAGAGTCACGATCTGAAGCGTTGGAAATTCGCAAAGCTGTTGATATTCTGTTTACTGATGAGTCGGTGACTGAAGAGGAAATTACTCGACTCAAGGAAGGTTTTAAAGTTCTCAAAAATTTTGCCCAAGCTAATGTACGTTACCAGGAAGCTCGCTCTAAAGCAGAACTGGCTCGGCAAACTCTAGATCAAGCTCTCAAATCTCCTGACAAGTAACATTTACAGAATTAGATGCATTGAGATATATCTTAAAAGTGCAATTAAATACTCTAAAAGACAGGCTGTTATACCTGTCTTTAGATTAACTGGGGCGCTAGGATTCGAACCCAGGGATGGCGAGACCAAAACCCGCTGCCTTACCACTTGGCGACGCCCCAACAATTTCACTATGGCTAATATAGCATTTAGTCCTGGGTTAATGTCAAGTACTTTAATAGTTAATCTCAGATAATCCGTTTTTACCCTTAGCCTCTTTCTTAAATCTTCGTACTTAAGGCATAAAATTATGCGATCGCAATTTCTTAGCATCTAAAATCTGCTTTACTTGATGATGAAAGCCTTAGAGTCAGTCTTGCCCGATTTCTTTTTCTTCAATCCCCAGTCTCGTGAAGGAAGACTGCTGCAATCCGACTTGATGATAGTAGTTGCTTAGTAGCCAGCCATATAAAGAGTGGAATAGTCTTAGCATAACGTCCGCAAAGTCGGCGTGGTTCTTGAATCCATCGATATAGCCATTCAAGTCCTAAGTCTCGAACTATGCGGGGTGCGCGCTTATGAATTCCGGCATAAACTGGGAAAACTCCACCCAGTCCAATCATCACGGCTTGTATCTTACCTTTATGTTGAGCTATCCAATTTTCTTGTTTGGGACATCCCAGAGACACTAGGACAGTGCTAGCACCACTAGAGTTAATTTTTTGAACCAAGGCTTCATCTTCACTTTCAGTCAGGGGACGAAAAGGTAGAGGTTCCATCGCCGCAATTTTTATCTGCGGAAATTCCTGCTCTAACCTTTTTTGCATCCTAAAAAGAATTTCTGTTTGGGAACCGACAAAGAAAATACTCAGATTTTGGGTTTGAGTCAGCTGGCATAATGCTAAGAAAATGTCCATCCCTGCCACACGGTCTTGGTAAAGCGCTCCCATTTTCCGCATCATCCATACCAGAGGCATGCCATCAGGAGTAACTATATCTGCATTTCGCAATACGGTAGCAAACTCTGGATGCCAATGAGCTTCAATAAGCATGTGTACATTGGCTACATATACAGTTTTACTCTCACGCTTATTTGCCCACTTAACTATTGTTTGTATTTGATCGTCAAACCGTAAAGCAGTAATAGGAAAATCAAGCACTTTTTTAGTAGGTAGAAGCACTCTCGCCACCATCAATAACTCCTGTATCCAAGAAAAAAATTCATAGATTACCCAGACCAATCAGAATATTGAATAATTCTGATTGGATGACTTCTGACTTTTTGTAGGCTTGTGTCATTGTTGGAAGCTAACACGTGGAGGTGGAATTGCTTTTTTGGTATACTTTTGGCTTAATCGGTAATACTAGAATTATTTGCTGCTGTGTCCTAGCTTACTGTTTTAAGTTAAGGATTTCAGACACTGCTTGACAAAATTCATACTTCCTTCACAATTAATTTTTGATTAGTTCACCCAAGCATTACAATTGCGATAAATTCCTATGGATATTCTGTATATTAAGTAGTATACACTACTTAAATGCTTAAGTAGTAGAATAAAATGCCAGTCACTTAGTCTACCGATTTTTATGCTCCCCTATGCGCTTACTTAAAAAATCCCTAAATTTTCTTTTTTTCTCAAATAAAAGCCCAAAAAATAAGGGAAAGATGAATTCATCTTTCCCCGCTCTTTCGTTTTTGTTATTGTCTGGTTTGTTACTTTCCTTGAGTCTTTGGCGTAACATTTGCCTTTGCTTTTTGAGTTGACGCTTCCTAGCAGAACCGCCTCTACCTTTGTCATTTCTCCCTTCTTTGCGGGGAGATTCCCATCTTTTCAGGCGCATAAGTTTTTAAACCTCTTTAGCACTTGTTTGATAGTGGGCAGGAGGAGAATCGAACTCCTATGACCGTAAGGCCGCCACATTTTGAGTGTGGTGCGTCTACCAATTCCGCCACCCGCCCTTATATTCAATCTTTACTACTATACACTAATTCCAGTGATTTTGTAACAAGTCTAAAAATTAATTCTCAAGGTTTTGCTGGAATAATACCTTTAAGAATTCTCTAGTTTAAAGGCGTGGCAGGGTCAATAAACTAGGGTCAATATCCTGTAGTTTGGCACAGCCGCTAAGTGCCATTCCCAGATTTAACTCATCTTGTAGGAGTGAGATGACATGAGATACGCCGATTTGTCCTCCTACCGCCAGTCCCCACAATATGGGTCGTCCGATTAGTACTGCTTTTGCTCCTAATGCCAGAGCTTTGAGAATGTCTGTACCTCTACGAATGCCTCCATCCAAGACCACTTCTACTTTACCATCCACTGCGGCGACTATTTCAGCTAGGGCATCTAGAGAAGCGATCGCACCATCGAGTTGTCTGCCACCATGATTGGAAACAACAATTGCTTTGGCTCCATATTCTACAGCCCGCAGAGCATCATCTGCGCGTAAAACTCCTTTGATGACTAAAGGTAGGGGCGATAAAGACTGCAACCATTCTAAATCGTGCCAAGTGACCCCTGGGTTTAGCTGTTGGGCAAAGTAGGTAAATAAGCCAGATTCGCCTTTTTCATGGGAAATATCTAGCCCTGAGATGCTAGCGAGATTAGCCAGATGTAAATCTTGGGGTAAGGTAAACTCATTACGTCTATCTCTCTCTCGCTGTCCGAGAACAGGTGCATCGACAGTTAGACAAAGTGCTTTGTAACCTGCTTTATAAGCTTTTTCTACTAAAGCACGAGTTAATTCTCGGTCTTTATGGATGTAAAGCTGGAACCATCGCAGAGAATCTGGAAACTGATTACATGCAGTCGCCACTTCTTCAATGCTTTTTGTTGCCATTGTACTTAACACCATACCCACACCAGATGATGCAGCAGCCAGGGCTGTGGCAACTTCTCCGTCTGGATGGGCTAGACATTGAAAAGCCATTGGTGCAATTAACAAAGGTAGTTGCAGGGGTTGTCCTAAAATGGAGGTACTTAGATTGCGATCGCTCACATCGACTAATATCCGAGGTCGCAGCTTGACTCGCTCAAAGGCAGCACGGTTATCTCGCAATGTGATTTCATCCCAAGCGCCACTGCTATAGTAATCAAGTGTCGTTTGAGACAGATATTCTTTTGCTAGCTTTTCGTACTCAAACAGGTTGATGGGTTGAAAGCGATCGCCGGTGGATAAGTAGGTAGACATAATTAAATAATTCGTAATTCGTAATGACGCGACGCTCGAATACTCGCTAACGCTTCGCTATCGATGACTCGCTACCGCTTCGCTAACGTAATTCGTAGTTGTATTTATTTTTACTCGCTTAGTTAGCGATCGCTCAACAAAATTATCTACTGAGGCGTTGCTCAAACAGCATTAAAATTACTCCCAAAAAAAAGACCTCTGGCGCAAAGTAGAGGTCTTTCCGTTTCAGAACGTTGTAAAATTCATAAGCAACATAAAACGCTAATATGGTTAATTTAATGGCTTCTGTGCCGTGACTGCAAAAATAAGAACCCAATTGCCAATCCCATACTGACCATTATTATTACTCCTATACTGAAAATGCGCTCGCCAACATTTAGGTACAGACCTAGAAATCTAATGCTGCGACCAAAACTTCATCTGATCCGAGGTTTTAGGAGAACTTTTCCCAGGATTGGGCAACTAATTGGCTTAACCAGCGACGTTGTTGCCGATCCAGTAGTGGATCGTCTGCTAGCAACTGAGCGGTCAATTCTTCCAAAGATTGACCCTGAGCGCGGACAATTTTAATTACTCCAGCGATCGCACTGGCAACTAGTTCTTCATCAATCGGCTGTTGTCGCAGAGCAATAATTTCTTGGGGACTGTCTGGAATGGGATAATTCATGGCGTGGGTTTACAAAAATACAAAATGAACAATAAATTTGACAAACTCTTAAAATTTCTTCACTGAATCTTTACGAAACTAATAGGGCGGAGTTTACCTTACTTTGTGCCTTAAGAAAATCTGTCTTAGTGAGTAGATTGACGGGAGATGTCAACAAAAGATGAAAGAAATCCTTTATTTGGAAATTCCAACTCCAGAAACAGAAACTGTGCGTACTTGGTTACAAACAGATTTTGAACCTGGAAATGGAGAAAAAGTACTTACCTCGGAAGGCTTTCGCCTTAAAATACCCAGTGCTACTACACCTGCTGGAGTGGCTCTTTCCGAAAACTTACCTACAGAACTTTCGGTATTTGTCTGGTCGGTGCAACGAACTACCTATCTGAAAGTGTTTCGCTGGGCAGAACAACCCTTTCCTAGTGAAGGAAAAATTCTGCAAAACTTGACCAAGGAAATCAGAAGCCGTTTTCCGCATCATTACCCAGAACCGCCAGCAATTGATTTATCCCAGCAATCAATATTTGCCGCATTAGCCTCTACTTACCCCCTGACCGTCAAGTATTTTCAGAAAATGCCCAACGGTGAATATGACCTAACTCGTGCCTATTGGTGGGAAAAACGATGGCGCGAAGGGGTGCGGAATCCGCAGCAGCCGCGTCAAGTGGTGTTTTCGCAGGGGAGCAGGGGAGCCGGAGAGCAGGGAAGCAGGGGAGCAGGGGAGCAGGGGAGCGGGGGACAAGGAGATAAACTCAGCACTCAGCACTCAATACTCAGCACTCCTTTGCCCCATGCCCAATACGACATCATTTACATCGGCGGCGCACTAGGCGCGATTCATGCAGCACTGATGGCAAAACTGGGATATAAAGTCTTGCTGGTGGAACGAATGCCCTTTGGTCGGATGAACCGAGAATGGAATATTTCGCGTGACGAGATTCAAAGCTTGGTTAACTTGGGTTTAGTCACCCCCGCTGAGTTAGAAACCATCATTGCCAGGGAATACAAAGACGGATTCAATAAGTTTTTTGATGCTAATAATCCAGCCAAACTGCGATCGCCAATCCTCCACACACCCACAGTCCTAAATTTAGGCTTGGATTCCGAAAAATGGCTCCAAATGTGTGGGCAAAAGCTGCAAGCGGCAGGGGGTGAAATTTGGGATGAAACAGAGTTTATCCGTGCAGATATTGATATATCACAAGTAGTTTTGCAAGTCAAGCACTTACCCAGTCAGATTGAGAAACAAGTAAGTGGACGACTGCTAATAGACGCAATGGGAACCGCGTCACCCATTGCTTGGCAATTAAATGGTGGTCGTGCCTTTGATAGTGTCTGTCCGACAGTGGGAGCGGCAATTGAGAGCGGATTTGAGCCGGGAGTATGGGATTCCCAATATGGAGACGTTCTTTACAGTCATGGGGATATTTCCCGGGGAAGGCAGTTAATTTGGGAATTGTTTCCCGCAGCAGCTGAGGAACTGACGATTTATTTATTTCATTACCACGAAGTCAATGCTGAAAATCCCGGTTCCTTGCTAGAGATGTACGAGGACTTTTTCACAATTTTGCCAGAGTATCGCAGGTGCGATATGGACAAATTGGTGTGGAAGAAGCCGACATTTGGGTATATACCAGGGCATTTTAGTGTGGGAAGTAGCGATCGCACAGTTGCCTTCGATCGATTGATTGCGATCGGTGATGCGGCATCACTCCAATCTCCCCTGGTTTTCACCGGTTTTGGTTCCCTAGTTCGCAACTTAGAGCGCTTAACAACTCTATTGGATACTGCTCTCAAACATGACTTGTTGAGTTTCCGCCACCTGAACCAAATTCGCGCCTATCAAAGCAACGTTTCCGTAACTTGGCTATTTTCCAAAGGGATGATGGTTCCCACTGGGAAATTTTTACCACCCCAGCGGATTAACTCTATGCTCAACACCTTTTTTGGGCTGTTAGCAGACGAACCGCCAGAGGTAGCAGATAACTTCATCAAAGATCGGTGTGATTGGTTAACCTTTAACCGTTTAGCACTGAAAGCAGCTAGGAAAAACCCTGCCTTGCTTTTATGGATTTGGGAACTTGCTGGCCCTAGAGATTTAGGGCGATGGCTTGGTAGTTATTTCAACTTCGGTCGTCATGCCCTAGTTAGTGCTTTACTAAGTCCGTGGTTCCCGCGCTTCTTAAACCGCATAGGTTTTTGGTTGGAACCCCGGAATCCAGGCTTGTGGCTGTGGCTGTTGACGATTAATTATGCGATCGCTACAGGCAAACCGCGATCGCGCGCTCAAGTAGCAAAATCCAACCCAGAAGCCATAATTCCGAAGTCAGAAGCAAGGATTCTGAATTAGTCATTAGTCATTAGTCATTGGTCATTAGTATTAGATAAATGACTAAGGACAAATGACTAATGACAACTAACTCCTAACTCTTGGGGCGAAAATTTGGTAGTTCTACAGATGCCAATGATTTACGCCCCTTGGGTGGACGCTGGGGATAAACTACTGGTGAAGGTGAACTGTCATCGTTGGTATTATCACCTAATGGCTCTGGGGACAAGTCATTTGCTGATAATTCCAACTGCAATTGTGAAACTTCTGACCAATAGTCTTCAGCTTCTCCAACAGGCGCTTCGGTGTGAGGTGGATTGGAGTTCTCTAAGTTATTAGCTGGTGAAACCACAGAATCCGTTGTCCAAGAAGTAGAGATAGTTACAGGAGGATTAATTTCTGCTTCAAACTGTTCCTTTTGTGGATTTTCTACTTCCTCATCGTCTTCTAAGATTGTTGCTAAAGTCTCCCAAATTGGGGCATCACTAACATCCGTTTTTGCAGTAGGTGGTGGTGATGTAGATGCAGTCTGGGAGGTGAAAAACATTTGGATTAGACTATCTAATTGCTGATCTAAATTTGATGAACCCAAAGGTGCAAACGCTTCAGTTGTATCTGAAGAATCATCAACTTCTGGAGATGGCGCGGATTGCGTTGGTGTTGGTGTTGGTGTTGGCGTGTCTTTTTTAACTGTCCAGTTCCAAGGAGATGATGGCGGCGTTGCAGGGGCTTCATTTCTCTGGAATGGGACTGGTGCTGAGGGTTCACCCCAAGAATTATCTAGATCGTTACTCAAGGATTCTTCTTCTGCTGACCAAGGTTGAATTGGCTGGGCGTTAGGAAACAAAGACCGAGCTTTTCTAGAAAATCTTCCTTGGCTACTAGTTATATCTTTAGGGTGTTTTGCAGCATCCTCTAAGGAATCATAGCTAGGAACCGATGTATCTAGACATTTTTCCAAAGCTGCTTTGAATTGCAACGTCTGGCGTTGTTGTCGCATCAGTCTAGTACGTAACTCCCGGCAAACATTTTCTGACTGCAATAACTGCTGAGATTGTTCGTTGTTGTTTGTGTGTAGCAACGTACATTCTCGCTCTAACTGGGCAAGGCGTTGCTGGCTAATTTGTAGCTGTGCTTTATGAGTATCAATGAAAATTTCTTGACGTTGAACAGTTTGTACGGCAGTTTCTAATTGTTGAAATAAAGATTTTATCTGTTCTTGAGCCGCAGCTAGTTCCTGAGTGTGTTGATTGAGCATCGACTCACTAACGCTAGAACGGGTTTTCTGCCACTGCAAAACCTTTTCTGACTCAGCTAGATTGTCTTTTAGCTGCTCCACTTGTTCATACAAATTATTGTTAGCCGCACGTAATTCTTCGTTCAATGCCAGCAGGTTCTGAAATTCTGAGTCAATAAGTGCTTGTTTGGCGCTTTCAGGCTCTGCAACCCAGTCCTGCTGGGCGGTATCTTGTGAAAATTGTGTATCTTCAGCTGGCATGAGGAGTGGCAGTTTTTTAACTGTCATATTGTCATTAGGCACAACTGAGTAAAAGGGACAACTCGCCTGTTCTGATTGTGGCGAATTAGCAGAATTTAGGGATTGCATTACAGTCCCCTTATTTGAGGTGTCAGCTTCATTCATCACTCTTGACTCACCTGCTTAAAAATATTCAGCAGCGCTGGCATTAGCATTGCTTATCAACTGTGTCTAATCAGGGTTTGCTCTAAAAGCTAAGTTTAACTCTCTCCAAGCACCAGCAATTAATTATCAATTGATGTTCCCCATTTTGTATCTAGACTGATGCCGTTATAACACTATGATGCTCTGTCCCGTCAAGAAGAGGTAGAAAGGGAACTCTGGCCGTCTTTGAGGATAGGCAAAAAAGAGGAAAAATTTTTAACATACCCCTTGACAGTTGGCTCTTTTTCTTAACTTGTGACCAATGGTGGTAGTATGTTTTCATGGCTGCTCTAATCCTTGCTATTGATGAACAAACTATTGGATGAAACGCTGTCAATCAAAACTGCTGAACGCATAAACAGTAAAGCTACCACTCCATTTGATAATGCTTACAAAGCAGCATTATCCACTGAGGGGGCAAGATATATTCAGGGATTTTTAGCTTTTGCGGGGAAGCCATACAGACCGATTGAACACAGTTGGATTGAGCTAGGTGATGACTCTGGGGTAAGCATTATCGATCCCACATTACCTCACCTGAAAAAAAATCCTCAAGAACTGTGGTATTTTGCAGCACATAGTCTGACTGTTAAAAAACTGAAAGCCATCATTGAAGAATCGAAAGAAGATTATCCAGAAGATGAACCATTACCAATTTATGGCGATCCACCTTATGAATATTATGGTGATGTAATGTTGGGCGGTCAAGACTATTTGGCAGCATATCAAGCCGCAGAAGCTAAGTGCAGAGAAATTAACGAACTCAATCCTGATAGTAACTAATAAAACTAAATTAAGTAATTCGTAATTTGAATTACGTTACTGCCACTTTGCGAAAATTATGACCACTAAAGAGATATTCTACAGCGTCAGAGACTTACAGCAGATTTAAAATTTGTGAGGCACACAAGCTAAGTCTCAAAGCCAGGTATAGAGCTTGTTTTAGTTCTGAATTCTGTATTCTGCTGTATAAGTAATTATTTTTACTTTTTACCTTTTCTGTGCTGTGGTTTGTAACCATTCAATCAGGGGTCTTAAGGTTCCTGGCAATGCTGACTCACTGACAGTCACAGTATGCTGCTTACCGTTATCTTCTACTGTTAACTTATATTGAAAGCGATCGCTCTGGGGATTTGGCGAAGTAATTAGTTCCGGTAGCCTAAATAAATCAGCCACTTCCACCAGTCGGGGAAGTGTAGCAGCTTCATCTGGCGGGAGAGTGTCTGTATCAACGGTTGTCTTCTTGCTAATTCCAGCAAAGCCGCCCGTGCGTTCAAATGATACCCGCATTTTTTTGCTCTCCGTTGTGTTATTTGGTTGGGAGATGAGAGTTCTCACCTCTCACTTTAGCAACAACAAACAATAAATTTATCAGTCCTGAGTGTTGAATAATGTCATTGCGAGTAGAGGTTCGCAATGACAACTATTTATCCGAACATGATATGAGAGGGCAAAAATCTTAAATGTAATCCTTCAGGAATTCTTAAATTATGGCTAACATACCAGCTAGCGCGGTCAATAGCTAGAATAATGTGCTTTTTAGCACCTAATTCAAATTTACAAGTCCCACAAGGAACTGAAGTTCCTTGCTAATAGCAAAAGTCATCTTTAGATGACTAAATATCTGGAAAAATCTTTAGTCTACTTCAGTAGACTTTACCTATTAGCCTTGAACTTCAGTTCAGGGCGGGTCAGGAAGCCCACCCCACAATATTGGATAATTTATTTATTGGAGTTCACTATGCTAAAACCCAGGCCTTTTGTTTCTCCTGAATTCTGACTCCTGCATTCTGCCGTAACTTCCTTTACTTAACGTGGGAGCGATCGCAATGGTAGGGATAAAGCCACTCACACTTAAAGAGTCCACGGGTATGTTTTTCAAAAAATGTTCCTGCATGCCGTCCAGGTGATATATCGATCCCAGCTTTCGTTTTAATCTCATATAACCAGGGAAAGGCTACTACTAAAATAGCGATGAAAGTGAAGAGGTAGAGAATCGTAGTTTTAATGTTGGCAAATCTTTGGGAATTGCTATTGGGATTTTGAGGCATAGAAATGAGAGAAAAACTAATAGCTCATACCATAATAACCTAAAGCTGAAAATATCGCCGAAAGCGTGGATCGATATTATCTGTTTTCTGCTGGTTGCAGGTAAAGCAGAGAGTTTGAAGATTGCTAATATCGTTTTGACCACCACGAGCGAGGGGAATGATATGGTCAATGCTGAGGTTAGTTTCTACAGTAGTTTTACCACAGCTTCGGCATTGGTATTGGTCGCGTTGAAAAACATATTTTTTGACTTCCGGTGGGATACGAATGCGGGGAGTTTTACTCATTTATTTGCTAGTTACCGAATAGAATTCAGGAGTCAGGAGTCAGAATTCAGAATGAATTTTGACCGAAAAAGCGGATAGCCCAGCGTTAGCGAGTCAGACGTTCTTACGTCGCTAACGCAATGCTTACGAGCGTCTTGATTCTGACTCCTGTTAGCGATAGCGGGGCGTTTAGCCCATTCTGATTTCTGAATTCTGACTTCTGAATTCTTCTTCAATAAGAAACTCTTCCAAATTGGGTACGTCTACCCAACTTGCTTTTTGATGCGATTCATGAGATAAATCTATCAACAACTGAGAATAAATTCCTTCTCGCAGCGATGGTATAATTTCCTGATTGCGGTCAATTCCTTGCACCCATTTATCTACTACGCGGATAAATGCCGAAATGCGCCCATCTGCATGATTTTTGGGGAAAATTAACCGATTCGGTATTTCTATTTCTGTTAGAGGTTTACCTGGCTGGGAACCCCAAACCCGAAAACCATGTATATAATCTTTTTGATTTTCACTACCCACAATTAATGTACCGCGATCGCCATATACTTCTACCCAATGGGTTCTTGCTGCATGAACCACCGCACTGATAGAAAGTTGGCAAGGTGTCCCATTAGCTAATTCCAGCGTTAATATACAGTTGTCATCTGTATTCACTGGCTTAGATTCCCCACTAATAGGGTCAACTCGTACAGGAATGGCAGTAGTTAAATGGGCGTTTAATCTACGCACCGGCCCAAATAACCAGTGAATATAATCGAAGGCGTGGGAACCCAAAGATCCCAATGCACCGCCTCCTTTATCCTTGTCAGAATACCAATTCCAAGGGCGTGAAGTATCAGCACGAGAAGAACCTAACCAATCAATTTTAATTAGACGTAATTTCCCCACATAATCTTCTGACAATAATTCCGCAAATAACTGCCATGCTGGTACAAAACGAAATTCAAAATCTACAGTTGCAATGACGCTTTTTGCTTTAGCTAAGTGATAAAGTTCTTTAGCCTCAACTGCATTTAAAGTTGTCGGTTTTTCTAATAATAAATGTTTCCCAGCTTGCAATACAGTTTTTGCCATTTCATAGTGCAAAAAAGGCGGTGTAGAGATGCTGACTGCTTGCACTTCTGGTAATGCCACAATATCTGTAAGCGAGTCTGAGGCGTGGGGGATATTATGGGATTGTGCTATGGCTTTGGCTTTATTTATATCGTGGTGATAAACAGCAACTACCTCAGTGCGAGGATGTGCTTGGAATCCGGGTATATGGACTTTTTGACCAAATCCAGTACCTGCGATCGCAATTCCAATCATATACTTTTTATCCCCATAGTTATACAACTTATTATTTACTCAGCTTCATTTTAACAATCATATAAGTGAATACCCTAAAAAATTTGGTATGTTACTCATGCTCAGACGCTTACGCAACCGAAAATTTTCCTTAGTAGCTATGCTTGTGCTTGTTATATGCTTTACTCTGGTAGGTGTGCGTTCATTTGGGCAAATAATTATGACATCAGTACCCCAACTGCTCACCGACCCGTTTTTGCAATTGCCAACTGAAACTTCAGTACGAGTAGTTTGGTTTACTGAATTTGCTGGTGTTAATCATACAGTAACCTACGGCGAAAACCTCAAACAAACTGCTAAGGTAAGTACTATTAAACTCAGTCGCACCCGTGAAGACCAACAGTCAAGAGTTGCAAACCAAACCGAAGACGGACAAATTTATCAAAAACCCGTCCAGCGAGATATTTGGCGGCATGAGGCCGAGGTAACTGGGTTAACTCCTGGTGTGCGGGTAAACTATCGTGTCACGAGTGTCCAAGCAGAGGGTAAGAGTGTTGACAGTGATATTTTTAGCCTTGCAGCTACTCCAAAATCAGATACACCACTGAAAATTCTACTTACCTCAGATCATCAATTAAAGCCGATGACAGCAGCAAATCTGCAAAAGGTGGTAGAAACAGTGGGACGGGTTGATGGCGTGTGGTTTGCTGGTGATTTAGTCAATGTTAGCGATCGCGCCTCCGAATGGTTTGATGATCATAATGGTGGTGCGTTGTTTCCCGGTTTACAAGGTCGTGCTAAATATGAAATGACGCACAACGGTATTAAAACAACCTACACTGGTGGACAAATAATTCAACACGCACCTATGTTTACTTGCATTGGCAATCATGAGGTGATGGGGCGATTTGGCAGAACGGGAAGTTTAAATGATGAATTTGATGATACAATTCCCCGTGTAGTTGCTCAAAAAATCTACCGAGATCAATCTTTAATCGATAATTCTTTTAATACTAATACTTATGAAGAGATTTTCTCTTTACCAAAAAGTAAAGAGGGTGGAAAAAGGTATTATGCAGTTAGTTTTGGTGATGTGCGTTTGGTCGTACTCTACGCTACCAATATGTGGCGGACTCCCAGTTTAAATGGAAAGCATAAGGGTAGATATCTAGAAGCCGAAAAGGATTTAAATAATCCTGAAAATTGGGGTTATGGACAGGTGATTTATGAGCCAATTGCTAAAGGTAGCAAGCAGTACAATTGGCTAGAGGCGGAACTCAACAGTTCTGAATTTCAACAAGCAAAATACAAGGTTGTAATGTTTCATCATCCGCCCCATACTCTGGGTGATAACATAGTTCCTGCTTATACAGAACCAGTACAGATAATTGAACGCGATCGCAGTAATATTAAAGCAGTGCGTTACGAGTACCCCAAAGATGCAGATTATATTATCCGCGATGTTGTCCCTTTATTAGAAGCAGCTAATGTGCAATTGGTATTTTATGGGCATTCCCATTTGTGGAACCGCTTTGTTAGTTCCAGTGGAATGCACTTTCTAGAAACATCGAATGTGGGTAATACTTACGGTGCTGCTTGGGGTGATAGAAAGCGAGAAGTACCAATTGGATATCAAGAGGATTATGTTAAGCTTGGTGATCCTAATGGGTTAGAGCCGATAGTGCCAACAATTGCCCCAATGCTTGGTGAAGATGGAAAGCCGATGCCTTATATTACAAGTAATGATATTACGGTTTTCAGCATCTTTGATACGGACACTGGTACAATAAGTAGTTATCGCTTTGATACTCGCAAGCCTGATTCGGAAGTATTGAAGTTTGACGAATTCAAGTTGAAATAGTAGACCCACACATACAGCAAAATTCAGAGGATGTTTGAAAAGTCCTGTTGTTGGTAGCAAAAAGTTTTAGATCCCCCTAAATCCCCCTTAAAATTTACCAAAGAAAAGCAACTTGTTTAGCGATCAATCCAACGGCTCACTGCTGGCAATTGTGCAGAGAACCATAGCGCACCTAAGATATTTAGACTGCCACAGACAATCAAGGCATTAGTCGCACCAAAATTCTGTTCCGGCTAACAGATTCCCAAAGGGCATCATACCCACCATTGCTAGGGCATAAAAACTCATCACCCGTCCGCGCTTATCCTCGGCAACTAGGGTTTGGATAATCATATTACTACTGGTAATCAGGAGGATGGAAAAGCAGCCTGTAAACACGAGTATGATTATAGATAATCCAACTTGACGCGATAGTGAGAAGGAAATCAAACTTATCCCAATCAAGACTTCAGCGACTACAATCAATCGCTCTAAGCCCGCAATCCCTCGCCTAACACTCAGATACAAACAAGCAAACAACGAGCCAATAGGCGCTGAGGTGCTGAGGTGAGCCATCGTAGTTGCATCCCCATTTAAAATCTTAGCCGCGAAGATGGGCATGAGCGCGACATGAGACATCCCGACTAAACCTTGTAATGCCAGTATTAATAAAATTGCTCTAATCGGCTGGAATTTGGAGACATATTCAAAACCCTCCCGCAATTTCTGCAAAGTATCGCTAAGGCTCGTAAGAGCTTGCATGGATCTGACTTTCAGCCGCATCGCTAGCAGGGTAAAGATGGCAGGAATATAGCTGAGGGTATCGTAAAGAAAACAATATTTTACCCCTAGTGTAGCAATCAAAATCCCGCCCATAGCCGGCCCCAATACCGAAGAGGAACTTAACATTACTGAATTCAAGGCGATGCCTTCGGCGGGCTACGCCAACGCATTGCCCCAATCAGCGCGATCGTCTACGGTTTCGGTGACGATTGTATGACGCACGGGCATATCTAATCCCTTCAGCAAACGATTGAGAACACTCAGTACCAATAGGATGGGAAACGTAATCCAATTTGTAAAGGTAAGAATCGTTAATGCCAGGGAAACGCTAATTCCCAATATCTGCACTAGCATTAACAAATCTCGACGACTCCAGCGATCGGACAATACGCCCGAAAACGGAATCACTAATAACGTCGGTAAAAATTGTACAAACCCTGCAATTCCCAACAACCAAGCCGATTGAGTCAATTCGTATACCAGCCAAGGAATAGTTAACTGCTGGGTCATAAATGTCCCAGACATTGATAGTAACTGTCCCCCAAAAAACAGCCGAAAGTTACGCCAGCGAAAGGCAGGTAAATGCTGGTAAATGATATTACTTACGCGATCGCCTAGTTGTCCGTTCCAAATTTTCATCAGGAAAGTTCTATTATGTTTTACTAAGTATTAGATAGCCTAATACTTAGCTTACCTAATAATTATAGGATAATTGCGTAGTTTACCGCCGAAGGGCATCGCATCTGTTTTTGTAGCAAGCTTGCTGATTCAAAGGTTAAGCCTTATTCCTAACGGCATCCGGTGTAATCGTTGCATACTGCTGGGCAGTTAAGGTTGCTCCTTTAACATCAACTTGTTTTGGCACAACTTTCAGTTCATATAGAAGATCCGCAACCTTTTGTTGAGCGCTAATTACTTCCTCAGTAATTGGTCGCATGTCATATTTTCTTCTCGTCAACGCCAACTCCATAGTATCGGCATCAGTCTTGACCTTGGGTGCGAGGATTTCGGCAGCAGCCCGCCTGTTTTTGTTTGCCCACTGACCAACTTCGTAGTACTCTGACAAAATTGTTTTCAAGAGTTCAGCATTATTAATTGCAAAATCTCGTGAGGCTAGGTAATAACCTCCTGGTGTCTTAATTCCTTGCGCGTCTCGTAAGACTCGAATAATACCTTCCCGTTGCAGCTTGATCAGACTAGGATCACCTTCTACAAAGGCATCAACTGTTTTGTTCAAAAACGCTGCTCTTCCATCTGCAATGGTTAGATTCACTGATTCAACATCACTGATTTTCAGCCCTGCCTCTTCCAACGCTTTCACCACAAAAAAGGTCTGAGCCGTCCCTCTAGAATAAGCAACTTTTTTACCTTTAAGACCTGCCAATGTTTGGATTGGAGAATCCTTTAGCACAACAATTGCGGAACCTTCTCCAGTACCTGGCGGCGTATTAACTACATAAATCAGATTAGTACCAGCTGCCTGAGCAAAAATGGGTGGCGTTTCGCCAGCCGGACCAAGGTCAATGCTACCCACATTTAAGGCTTCCAATAATGGGGGACCAGACACAAATTGAGACCAAGTAACACCTATTCCTTCAGGAGTCAACCGTTTTTCGATCGCGCCTTTTTCGTGTGTTATGTCCCCAGAAACTTGGTAGCCAAGTCGAACCAGCTTGGTACTGCCTTTATTGTTACTAGTGGCATTAGTACTCAAGGTTGCGCTGCTGTTATTGCCTGTGCCGTTGTTTGTTCCACAACTGACTAAAGCAGTAAAAGACATTAATCCATAAAAAGTGTAAAGTAAATCACGCCTGGATATTGAGTGCTTTCCAATTTGTAGTTTGACCATAGCTTTCTATCTCATCTTGACGCTGATACTGTGGTAGCAAAATCTCTGCAAGCTGACCGAATCCATTAGAGGGCTTTATCCTGGCCAAAAAGGCTATAACCCTCTAATCGCATCCGGTTTCGTGTCAAAACTAACTTTTCCCCCTCTGTTCTCTAAAGTGGAGAAGGAAAGGGGAGTAAAGTTTTGTATCTGAAAGAATTCACAACCTTTAGAAAGGACGGCTTCCTCGAATGCTAACCCGCTTCAAAAGCCGGGTTGCGTTGGAATTAAATTCGGGGCGATAGTGAGCCGTTGCCTGGTTGTCCCAATAAAGTAGGTCGCCCTTGCTCCAGTGGTGTTGATAAACAAGGTGGGGTTGCTTAATGTGTTCCCGCAAGCGCTCAATTAGCTTGGCCCCTTCCACTGGGTCGTAATCAACAATATCTACCTCGCTAGCGGCATTTAGAAAGAGAACTTTCTTGCCAGTATCTGGGTGAGTGCGAACCAAAGGATGGGTAGCAACTCGTTCACCAGGTTCAACAGAACGACCGGCTGCATAGCTAGGCTCAGGATACTCATCCCGATACTTGCCATAGAAATTAAAATGGCGCAACTGCAAGCCAGCAATCTGCTTCTTAGTAGCATCATCTAGTTCTTCGTAAGCCTGAATCAAATTCACCCAATAGGTATCAGGGCCATTCTCAGGCAGTTCTATCCCATATAAGAATGAACCGCTAGATGGTGTAGGCAACCAGTCATGATCGATATGGGGTAAAAGTTTACGATAGTTGGGTGCAATATTGACGGAACTTTCTTCAGAGGCAGCATTTGCAAGAGTTAGGACAAGGGGCGGCAGATACGGCTCGGTTTCTCCTTTGCGGATATAGGCAGGTTGTTGGAGAATGTCGCCAAAGTAATTCGCAAACGCTAATAATTGGTCGTCAGTCAATTGTTGATTTTTGAAGACGAGGATGTGGCGATCGCGCCATGCCTGCTTGAGTTGTAGAATTACTTCTGGTTGTGCTGCCAGACTGGCATCAACACCAGTAACAATTGCTCCTAAAGCTGCTTCAGTAGGCGTAATCTCAATTCGTGTTGCAGTAAATGTCATAAAAATTTCTCCTTGCACTTTGTAGCTTACGAAAGCACTGGTTGTGGTTCCTTAGACTCAGCTTTCTGCTTGAAGACAGTTGGTACTTCTGCGTTGAACACCTCACCTTGAACCACTTGGGAGCGGAAACCATCAACTCCAACTGGAACATCACCAGTAATGGTGGTGCGATATAACAGACGCTCGATATCCAAATGATCTAAATCTTGAGGAGCTAAATGTACAGTGGCGCGGTTATCCCAGAAGGCGATATCACCATTATTCCAACGGAAACGGGTGGTGTAGGCAGGTTTGGTGATTTGGTTGAAGAACAACTCAAGTAACAGCTTGCTCTCTTGTGGTGACACGTCAACAATGTGCGAGGTGAAGCCAGGATTAACGAACAACGCACGTTCACCAGTCTCAGGATGAACCCTGACTACTGGGTGGATTGAGACTAGTGGATTAACAGCAATGCGATCGTCGAATTTGCCGTTGCGGGGCTGATACCCGCCCCCATTAAAGCGATGTTCAGCTTTCAATGTGTCTGCTAGCGCCCGTAGGGGTGCTGACAGTCCCTCATAAGCCGCAACTAGATTGCTCCATTGGGTATCACCACCGAAGTTGGGAACATTAACGGCGCGTAAAATTGACCCTGCTGGTGGGTTAATAGCTGCCGTTACGTCTGTGTGCCAAGGACCACCAGTGCGAAAACCGTACTGCTTCTCATAGAGCTTACGATCTACGGGTTTGATCTGTGGGAATCCCGGGACTGGTTCAGGCTCTCCGAGTGGATGCGCGAAAGTTACTTCACCGAAACGAGATGTAAACTCAACCTGGGCAGCATGATCGATGTTCTGACCACGAAAGAACACAACTTTCCATTTCAATAACGCTTTACGGATTTCTTGGACTTGATCGTCAGAAAGAGGGCGGGAAAGGTCTACGCTACCGATTTCGGCACCGATGAAACCAGCTACCTGTTTAACTTCTATATGTTTGTAGCCCATGTAGATTCTCCAGAGTTTGATCTGTAGGGTGGTGTTCACACTCGCCTGTTTCCTTTGGAATTTTGCCAATATCTGATAGCAACATTCCTGTGCTGGGAGTAGAACTGAGAATATCATACATTATTCCGATAGATTTACCGTAGTATGTATTGCTATTTAACAATTTTCTGTGTTTTTGCAGCTAGGATCTTCGCAATTGAGATAAGAACTCTTGCATAAATATTTTGTGGTATGATTGGAGGTTATTTTAATTTCA
>NZ_JABXKI010000324.1 GCF_017115095.1 Nostoc sp. NMS4
CGCTTCAATGAATTCTCTACTAGCTTGTTCCTCAGTTAAAGTTAGGATATCTGACCCTTGGAAACCAAAGCGATGAATCAAAAGTTCTCTTTGTAGTTCCACATCCGTCAGACAACCACTGAGGGCTGGAATTTTTGGGTATTGGTTAATACCTATTAATAATGCCAATTTACGCGGACTGGGTTGTGCTAAAGCCTGATAATAGCGATTTCCCAAAGACAACCACTCAGCTTCAGTTATCCCCAATACCGCGAGTATTGAGCCAATTCTCTCTAAAAACGTGCGACGTTTCATAATTAGCTATCAGCCCTCAGCTACCAGTTAGCAGCTTACAGGGCTGAACTCTGTATTGTAAAGTTACAAAAATGTGGAGAGGGGGAGAAATCAATTCAAAATTCAAAATTCAAAATTCAAAATTAAAGAACTTCTGCCTTCTGCCTCCTCTTTCCCAATTCCCTAAGCTGGTACTTCTATCCGCATTGCCCGCGCCAACTCAGCTGCTACCTCTGGACGGGAAAATTCTGGTGGAGGTAATTCACCGCGCCGCAGCATTTCTCTAACTTTTGTCCCTGATAGGTGAATGCGTTCTTCTGGCCTGCTGGGACTGGTTTTAGATGTTGCCATCTGCTTAGTGCGCGTGCAGTAAAAAGCGTGTTCAAATTTCATCGGCACAATGCCTAATTCACCTGGGGCAAATTCTTCAAAGATATATTGAGCATCATAAGTTCCATAATAGTCACCAACACCAGCATGATCGCGTCCGACGATAAAGTGAGTACAGCCGTAGTTTTTGCGGACTAAAGCATGGAATATGGCCTCACGAGGGCCAGCATAACGCATTGCGGCGGGATTGATTGCCAAAGCTACCCGGTCTAAGGGGTAATAATGTTCCAGCAAAATTTCATAGCAGCGCATCCGCACGTCAGCAGCGATATCATCTTCTTTTGTCGCCCCGACTAATGGGTGCAAAAATAAACCATCAACGATTTCTAAAGCGCACTTTTGAATATATTCATGGGCGCGGTGAATAGGATTGCGAGTTTGAAAGCCAACGATGGTTTTCCAACCCTTGTCTTGAAATAGTTGCCGTGAGGCTGCCGGATCGATTTGGTAAGTGGGAAACTGGGGATGAGGTTCGCGTTGCAACAACCAAATATCACCCGCCAGATGTACAGTACCTTGGTTATAGAGTACCTGCACGCCGGGATGTTTGACATCATCAGTGCGGTAGACTTTGATTGCTTCGCGGGTTTTGTCGTAGTTATACTTTTGGGTGAGTTGCAAAACTCCGATAAATTCGCCCCTGGAGTTATCCAGACGGATTAAGCTGCCTTCTTGTAACGGGGAAGCTACTTCTTCGCTTACCGATAGTGTAATCGGGATTGACCACACAAGACCGTTAGCTAATCGCATTTCTGTAACAGTGCGATCGTAGTCTTCCTGGTTCATAAAACCCGTGAGTGGACTAAAAGCACCGATCGCAATCATTTCTACATCCGAAACGGCGCGATCGTCAAGTTGCACTCGTGGCAAAAAGTCAGCTTTGGAAAGAAACTCTGCTCTTTGTTCTGGTGTAGCGATACGGTTAACCAACTCTCCACCGTGGGGCGCTATGGCATCTGGATTGTGACTCAACGTAATCCCCTCTCTGCTTTTACTGTTATTGTTTCAGATTATGTACTAACTTATCAAATGCTGGTACGTAGAAAAAAAGAGTTTAGGGAATGGAAGAAAATTTTGCAACTAGCCTGTAAGGAATAAGAATTAAATAACATACAATTTATGTCCCTGGCTTACCTCACCCTCAATCCCTCTCCTTATAAAGGAGAGGGAAGCTAGAGACAGGATAAAGTTTTGTATTTTATTTAATCCACGTTCCTAACCGTCTGATTAAGTTACGCTAAAGCTAATCCAGGCTCAAGTTTCAGAATAGTTCCTTTATAAGGAAAATGCTTATGACTGCTGTATCCCCCGTTGTTAAACCTGTTAGCCAAATGCGGTTAGCGCCTGGTAGTACAGTAAATGTCCAGGATATAAGCTGGGAGGAATTTGAATCTATTTTGCAAGAACTGGGGGAAAAGCGATCGCTACGAGTTGCTTACAGCAAGTCTACGTTAGAAATTATGGTTCCTCTACCCGAACACGAAAAATCAAAGGACTTAATTTCGGATATTGTAAAAATCTTGTTGAAAATTGCAGGGAAAAGTTATGAACCCTTCGGTTCAACTACCTTCAAGCGGGAAAATATAGCGGGGGTAGAACCAGATGCTTGCTTCTACATCCAAAATTATCAAAGAATGATTGGTCGTCGCAAACTGGAACCAAATGATCCGCCTCCTGATTTGGCAATTGAAACAGATGTGACATCAAAAACAACTGTTGATGCTTATGAAGCGATCGCAGTTCCAGAACTATGGATTTACGATAGTAAAAAGTTGAGAATTTATTTACTCAGAGATGGACATTACATTGAATCTGATAATAGTCCTAACTTTCCAAATATCCCTCTAACTCAAATTATTGCCGCTACACTTGAACGAGCTTGGCAAGTAGGAATTGTACAAGCTTTGAAAGAATTTGAAGCGGCATTAGATAGAAGTAGTTTTTGATAGAAAGCACGTAGTTGTAGCCCCCCAAGTCTTATAGTCACGAAAGAACTGTTTTTTCTCTAAGCCAAGCAATTAAATTTTTGGCTTTTCCTTTTAAACTGTATTGAGAAGTATCTATTGTATTAGCTTCTGGGATATCAGAAATCAACTTTGCGACTACACCAAAAGTAGAAGTCTTGTTGTATATTAGATAATTACATTTGCTTAATAAATAGATATCTATTAAAGCTTGAACACCATTTTCAAATCTATCTGGACATTCAGGATTCTGATGTAAAGAAGATCCTGACTCAGGATACCACTTCTCTGTCACTAAAACATTAGTATATTTCTCTCTAAAAATATCCTCTACTGCGGGATTATCAGTAGCTAAAAATATCAAACTTTTAGGATGTTTTTCAAGAATCTTATCAACAAATTTTAAATAGATATTTTTAGAAGTTTTTCTGTCAGTATATCTAACATGAACCCCGATTACCATATCTTCAAAAGAACTATCTACAGTTTTTTTAATAATTGCTTCAATATTAGGTTGTAAACTCAGATTTTCTCTAATTATTTTTTTTAAAATAGCTTCATTACTTAGATTTTTTAGATAAGCGAAATCACCTAAAAAATGTCGTCTTAGCTTATAAGTTTCTATTACATACGACCATCTAATCAAAACATCTTCACTATAATCTATACGAGACATATTAGTGGTATATTTTGCCCAGATTTTCGGGTTGTTAAATCGCAAATCATCTGGAGATTCGTATGATAACAGGATTTCATTCACCGATTTATCTAAGCTATTCTTCCAGAAACTTGGATAGACAGATTGAGTAGAAGGTATTTCGGAAGCTTGAGTAACATCATGAAGATTAAAAAAGTCAGGAAAAACATTGCTGCGATTATTCGAGTAAACCTCATCGCTCCAATCAACAACGATCTTTCTATTAGTAAGTTGAGCATATAAAATACTGTCCAAGAGAGCGAGAAAACGATTTCCCATCCCTGCTTTGCCTTTGACTAATAAAAACTTCTCTGAAACCATTTTTAATTGCTCCTAACAATTTTAAAATCAAAAAATCGTTGACGAACCTACCAGGGAAGATTTTATTCATATTTTCTACTCGCAAAAATAATATCACTGATGATAGGCCAAATCAATGGTTAACGAACCTGCCAGGGAAGGTTTTATCTCTTTAGACGTAGTTTATAGCCGCCATATTGAGTTCCCAGACAGGCTGCTAGGTAAGCAAGAGAAGTTTTTTGGGAGATACTGATATCTCTATTACTCGTCAATTTGACCGACGCGGCGGATATTCAAAATGTCGCTCATTTTCTTAATTTGGACGAACACTTGCT
>NZ_JABXKI010000146.1:2500-62108 GCF_017115095.1 Nostoc sp. NMS4
CATCAGCAACGCCGTTTTTCTTACTTATAGTCGAGCAATTATCTTGGCATTCTCTGGTAGCTTGGCCTCTCTTTGTCCAGCAGTCCGTGCCCTAGCTGTGAACAAACCAATGGGAGTATTTAATAAATCTACAAGGGTGGCTTGACTAGCAATACCTGCGGCGGGCTGTGCCAAGGCCTTTTTAATATCTCTTGGTATTTCTTTCAGTAACCAACGTGCCAAACGATAGCCGTATTCTTTGGGTGTCATCTCTCGCATTAAATCTACACCGTGCAGTTCGTGCAGATAGCGATTTGAGCGTCCATAACGCCGCCATTGACTGTGCAGTTCTTGAAGTGTAGCGCGGTGGCGGTGCTGAACGATCGCATTTGGGGCAAATTCTAAACGTCCGATGTTTTCTGCCAAAATCCGCCAACAAATATCGGCATCGCCACCAGTAGTTAGATAGGGACGAAATAAACCCACTTTTTCTAAGGCTATGGGTCGAATCGCCAAATTAGCTGTTTGAGCATAGGGACGAAAGGAATGGTTAAGGGTATGCTTTTGCGATAAAGTTTCTTGACGCTCTGCGTGTTGTTCTAGGAGAGTTGTGCCTGGTAGTGCCAAAATTTCACCAGCAACAATTATGACTTCTTCGTTGACAAAAGGCTGGATTAGTGCATCTAACCATTGTGGTTGTGGGCGACAATCTGCATCGGTAAAAACAATAATTTCACCCGTAGCGGCGCGAATCCCAGTATTACGAGCAGCGTAAGAGCTTTGAATTTGGGTTTCACTCAAGGGGTGAATTATAATTGGGCAATTTTCGGCAGATGTTTTCAGGATGGTGAGAGTGCGATCGCTACTATTATTGTCTACCAACAAGTACTCTACCCTGTCTTTTGGGTAAGTTTGAGACAGCAGACAATTGATTAACTCTGGTAAATCCGCCTCACCGTTATAAATAGGAACAACCACCGACACCATTGGTAAAAAGCTGGTGGCGGTGGTTGCATCAACTGGCTGATGATTCATAAATCTGAGATTTTGGAGATGGGATTAGTAGTTAGTATTCCCAAACCAAAATCCTGGAAGAATAAAAAGGAGTCAGAATTCAGGAGTCAGAATTCAAAAGTGAGGGATTGGGACTCACTACTTTCTTATTGACCATTAAACCTTAAGTTTAGCTTTGTGCTTAAACCATGTTTATTCTGAGTTCTGAGTCCTGACTCCTGAATTCTGTTTTCATAACTCCAAAAATCTGGATTTGGGAACACTACTATATAAACACTTAGTAACAAATCATTCGCGTCAATCTAAAATTTTAGGTTATCGGCGCGGCTCATGGGTCGAGTCGGTTGATTTGCTGGCGGCTGGGCAAAGTTGTTATTTGATAGAATTGCGATCGCTCGAGCATATTGGGGATCGCTCTTAGTTCCGATCAAGTCTGGATTAGAAGCCAATTGACGCTCTTGTGCCTCTGTCAAGTCTAACTTGATATCTGGTGTAATCCCTTTATGGTTAATATCTGTTCCCGCCGGGGTGTAGTAATGGGCAATGGTGACAGCCAAGCCGGAACCATCTGCGAGTTCATGAACTGACTGGACTAAGGCTTTGCCAAAGGTTTGACCACCTACAACTACCGCCCGCTTATTATCCTTGAGCGCCCCTGTCAGGATTTCACTAGCACTAGCTGAATTACCATCTACTAAGACCGCCAAAGGACGATTTGTTAGAGCAGTGCGATTGGCTTTAGTTTCCTCACTGCTGCCTACACGGTCTATTGTCTTGACAATTCCGCCGTTATCGTACCACATCCGAGCAATTTCAATGCTGGCCTGTAACAAACCGCCAGGATTTCCCCGCAAATCCAAGACATAAGAATCAACTTTCTTAGTATTCAAATCGCGGATGGCTCGTTGCATTTGGTCTGCGGCGTGGGCGCTAAATTCTCGCAAACGGATATAACCAACGCGGCGATTCCCTTCTTGTCTGAGGGTATAGCGTACTGTTGGGACTTCAATGCTTGCCCTTGTCAGTTTCAAATCAAAGGCATTTTGGCCTGTGCGTCCCAGTCGTAGCTTGATGGGAGTACCCGCTTTGCCACGGATTAGCTTAGAAGCATCATCCACTTTCATTTTGAGAGTAGATTTGCCATCAATAGCCAAAATTTCATCACCTGCTTTGATCCCAGCTTTCAGCGCTGGAGAATTTTCTATGGCTTCGACAACAGTCAGGCGCTGAGTTTTTTCGTTCACTTCCATCCGAACGCCGATACCAGAGACTTCCCCAGATGTTTGGCTAGTCAGAGCTTCAAACTGTTGGGGGTCCATGAACCGAGTGTAAGGGTCTCCCAACTTTTGTAAAGCTTCGCGGATGGCAGTGTATGCTTCTTCACGAGAAGAGTAGTCTTTGCTCAACAGGCTTTGCCTGGTTGCTTGCCAATCTTGTTGATTAAATTTACCATCAACATATTCATGATTTACCAGTTGCCAAACTTGGTCAACTATCACTTTTGGGCTGTCTTGTAGAGCTAGAGCGGCACGGACACCACGAGTCCAAGCTGGGCCGAATACAGACATCGTAGCAGTTGTGGCGATCGCTCCACCAATCAAGGCTACTTGGAGCGGTGAGTAACTTTTCGCAGATTGGTTCATGTATACTTAGCTGGAATAATTGTGTTGTTGACAGTTTAGCAATCAGGCTTTCCAGAAATTTTTAAGTTTTTATACCCCAGAATCAACTATGTTCCTTCATCATTTTTATCCTTAAATGATGCCAAAAATGCCGCATTAGTTATTAACAATCATTTCTCAGTTTGTTAGTCTTCTCCGGAAGGCTATACTAAGCGTGTGACACTTTGATTAGCGTCATCTTTGCATTCTAGATTACTTTTATAAGATAGCACTTTGCTCACTGAATTGCAGTACTGTTAGACAGTAATAAAATTAGCTTTTCTTACTTAAGTCATGAAACGCAAATTTACCATCAAATCATTAATTTCTATTAAAAAAAAATCTAATAATCTGTGGCAATTGTTACAAAAACTCAGTGGTGGATTGTATATTTTCCTGGGTGTTTGGCTGATTTTCACTACTATAACCTTAGTTTTTGCTTCTTCGCAGCCAATAGATGCCTTCTTGGTGCTAGGTGGCAGTATTCGTCGAGAAACTTATGTTGCTCAACAGGCAAAACAATACCCGCAAACCCCAATTTTAATCTCTCATGGTTCCCCAGATCCCTGTATACGGTTAATTTTTCAGGCGGAATTAGCAGAGTTACAAAACGTTTGGTTAGAAAACTGTGCGAATTCTACCTTTGAAAATTTTTATTATAGTATTCCAATTCTGCGCCGTTGGGGAGTGCATAAAGTCATGTTGATTACCTCGCCCAGTCATTTACCCAGAGCTAAATGGATGGCACAGATTCTTTTCGGCGCTCATGGTATTTGGGTAGAGCCAGAAATTGTTCAAGAATTGGGTATTCCTGGTAATCGGGAATCTTGGACTAAAACTGGATTAGATGTGACGCGCAGCTTATTTTGGGCGATTTTAAGTCAAATTATTCAACCGCAATGCTCAAATGTCACAAAACTTACTGATGTAGATATGCAAGCTTGGGAGCATCGAGGTTTTCATTGCGAACACCAAGGGGGGCTGAGGAGTTAACAATTCAAAATTCAAAATTCAAAATTAAAGACATTACATAAGGGGATTTAAACCCCGACTGAAACTAGTGCTACATATAGATTGCAGGTTCTTAAACCCTTGAATTTACGATATCGATAAACTTAGATTAATTTTAGCTAGCTGGCAATGAATTGAAGGCTAGAATAAACTGGACTTGTGTACTGCTAGCTACACCTTGTTACTGAAATTAATCAAAATTATTGGTAGAAATACCAAGTTTGGTTTTCTGTAAATAACTTACGTCTGGCTGTATTTAATCGTAGAAATGCATTTACGCCAATGTAGAAACTAGGATGACGCTATGCCAAGTTTTACCTTAATCTGGCTTCTGGCAGGAGCAGTTTTGTGTTTAACGGAACTGTTCTTACCATCGGCGTTTGTCGCCTTCATGATGGGAATTAGCGCTTTTGTGGTGGCGCTGCTGTCTGGAGTGGGTATGGGAAGTGTATGGTTGCAAATTGTGGTTTGGCTGTTGCTTTCCACAGCCCTAACCCTACTTTCTCGTCGGTTTTTGCAACCAAGACAACGCAAATCAAAAATTCGGGATGCAGTCATAGCTGAAACCTTAACTGAAATTCTGCCTGGAAAAACAGGGCGGGTGCGGTATGAGGGAAATTCTTGGCAAGCAAGATGTGATGATGACAAATTTACTATACCAGCTCATGAAAGAGTTTATGTGGTTAGGAGGGAAGGTACTACTTTGATTGTCGTACCGGAAAATCTTTTGAATTCTTAGTTATTGGGCATTGGGCATTGGGCATGGGGCATGGAGAAGAGGCAGGAGGCAGAAGGCAGAAGTTCTTTAATTTTGAATTTTGAATTGATTGCTCCCTCATCTCCCCAGTCCGTTTATGAAAAATTAGGAGATTCACAATGGAACAGTTCTTTTTACTAGTATTTTTAGCCCTTGGTGGTTCTGCTGTAGCGGGTTCTGTGAAAGTCGTCAATCAGGGGAATCAAGCTTTGGTGGAAAGATTGGGTAGTTATAACAAAAAACTGGAACCAGGACTAAACTTTGTTGTTCCTTTTTTAGATAGGGTTGTCTACCGAGAAACTATCAAAGAAAAAGTCTTAGATATTCCTCCTCAACAGTGCATTACCCGTGACAATGTTGGCATTGAGGTGGATGCTGTGTTTTATTGGCGGATTGTGGATATGGAAAAAGCCTGGTATAAGGTAGAAAATCTCCAGTCGGCAATGGTAAATATGGTGCTGACTCAAATTCGTGCCGAAATGGGACAATTGGAGTTGGATCAAACTTTTACTGCTCGTTCTCACATCAGTGAACTTTTATTACAAGATTTGGATGTTGCTACCGATCCCTGGGGTGTGAAAGTGACACGGGTAGAACTGCGAGATATTATTCCGTCTCAAGCAGTGCGCGAATCGATGGAATTGCAAATGTCGGCAGAGCGACGCAAACGAGCATCAATTTTAACTTCGGAAGGCGATCGCGAAGCTGCTATTAATAGTGCCAGAGGTAAGGCTGAGGCGCAAATCTTGGATGCGGAAGCTCGTCAAAAATCGGTAATTTTGCAAGCGGAAGCTGAACAAAAGGCGATCGTTTTAAAAGCTCAAGCGGAACGTCAGCAGCAAGTTTTGAAAGCTCAGGCGATCGCAGAATCAGCAGAAATTATAGCCCAAAAGCTCCAAACAAATCCCAATGCCAATAAAGCAGTTGAAGTTCTGTTTGCTTTGGGCTATTTGGATATGGGCGCAACAATTGGTAAAAGCGATAGCAGCAAGGTATTATTTATAGATCCGCGTACTATTCCTGCTGCTTTCGAGGGTATGCGTTCCGTTATCTCAAATGGTCAGATTGACTCTAACGAGTTGTTTTCCAAGCAAATCCCAGGATTAGAAAATAACCGTCCTAGTTAGGAGTAGAGGTGGAAAGTGGAGACAAGGAGACAAGTTTCTTCCTTGTCTCTTTCCAATAACTAATGACTAATGACAAATGACTAATGATAATTAACCCAGAACAGGTCATCAACGCTATTATTGCGATCGCTAATCCTTTAATTAAGGAAAAAATTCGGCGCAATGAGACTGTAATTAAATTACTTCAGCAGTTTAAGCTCGATCCAGAGCATCCACCAGCAGATTTTAGTGGGGTTTATGCATACACACTGGTAGAGTACGGTGTTGGGAAACCCCAACCTGTTTTAGAACTTTTTCGCCAAGAAGCAATCAAACAGGCTTTCCGTAAAGCATTTGACCATAATAACCCCTCAATTTTGCTTTCTGAGGTTGATACTTGGCTTGATGCCTATTCTTTGGGTGATGACATTAGAAGTTTGGGAATTGACATTAGACGGGAAATTGCCGCCTTTTATATTGTGTTTGCAGAAGTTGCTAAACGCACACGCAACCCAGCAGATACACTAATGAGCCAACAAATTGGCTCTTTGCAAAAACGCATTACAAATATCCAAGAAGTACTTGACAGGTTGCCGACGTTGGAAGGTATTCGGATAGAAATGGCGCGGTTGGCACAGAATTCCCCCGCACTGCTTGAGGCCGGAACATCTAGCGAAAATCAATGTCGAGCCATAGCTTTAGCTCAACAAATGCGCGGCTGGTTTGAAACCTTGGGCTACCGCTTTGAAAAGTATGAAGTTTGGGGTGATTCATATTTTGAGTGGATTATTAATGTCCCAACCCGACGTAACCGATATGACCGCATCTTAATTAGGGGAATTGAGGGCGAAGTTGGACTCAAGGATGTAGCTGTTTTGCGTTCTTCTGTGGAGCAGCAGAGAACTGATGAAGGTTGGTTGGTAACAGCCAGACGCATTGCACGGGCGGCGCGGAATGAGGTAGAAAAGGAGGAAAATCGCCACTTAGGTTGTTATACTTTTGACGAACTCATTGACCAAGATGCTGATTTTAGCGATTATCTTGATTGGCTAGAAGCGGAAATCATTCGACGGCAAATAGATATAAAATACGTTCCCTTAGCTTGCACAAAAGAAGAAATTGACCCCGATACTAAACAGCGCATCGGCATCAGTCATTATAGCGATCGCGATGGTTGGATTGATGGTTATATTGATATGTGGTTGGACGATCCCGCCAAAGAGCATATTTCTATACTAGGAGAATTTGGTACGGGGAAAACTTGGTTTGCTTTCCATTATGCTTGGGTGGCATTGCAACGTTACCGAGATGCCCAAAAGCGCGGTGTTGAGCGTCCTCGTTTGCCTTTGGTAATTACGCTGCGAGATTTTGCCAAAGCAATAAATGTCGAGAACGTTTTGGCAGGGTTCTTTTTTACACAACATAATATCCGTTTAACTAGCGAAGTATTTGACCAGTTAAACGGTATGGGTAAATTGCTGCTAATTTTCGATGGTTTTGACGAAATGGCAGCAAAAGTTGACCGTCAGCAGATGATTAATAACTTTTGGGAACTGGCTAAAGTTGTGGTTCCTGGTGCTAAGGTTATTTTAACTTGTCGCACCGAACATTTTCCCGAAGCTAAGGAAGGACGCGCGCTGCTCAATGCGGAGTTGCAAGCATCTACTAAACAACTGACGGGGGAAACACCACAGTTTGAAGTGCTAGAACTGGAGAAATTTAACGACGAGCAAATTCGACTGGTGTTGTCGTACCAAACGGAAGCTGCAACGGTTGAACAAGTGATGGGAAATCCGCAATTATTGGATTTAGCCCGTCGTCCGGTGATGACAGAGTTAATTTTGGAAGCTTTACCAGATATTGAGGCGGGTAAACCTGTGGATATGTCGCGGGTTTACTTGTACGCGGTGCGGCGGAAAATGGAACGGGATATTAAGAGCGATCGCACGTTTACTTCGTTAGCAGAAAAGCTATACTTTTTGTGCGAACTATCTTGGGAAATGCTGTCTACAGACGAAATGAGCCTCAATTATCGGCTTTTCCCAGACAGAATTCGGCGGTTGTTTGGTTCGGTGGTGCAAGAAGAGAAGGATTTAGACCACTGGCATTACGACATGATGGGGCAAACAATGCTCATCCGCAACGCTGATGGTGATTATACTCCAGCGCATCGATCTTTGTTAGAGTTTTTTGTAGCGTATAAATTTGCCGCCGAGTTAGGAACATTAGGAGATGATTTTACGGAATTATTTAAAACCGAGTCAGGCTTGAATAATAATGTAATGTCTGCTGATTATACTTGGTCTGGTTATTTTTTACGTAAATTGGATGATGCGAATAGCCCTGCTAAAGCATTACCCATCGCACCACTAAGACAATTTAAAAGTGAGTCTTTTGAGAAGTTAAAAGAGACTTTTGGTAGAGCGCCACTCACGAAAGCAGTGATAGATTTACTTTTGCCGATGTTGAGTAATAGACCTCTACCCAAATTAAATATAGGCTCAGATTTTATAAGTTTGTCAGAATCTTTTTCTCAGATATTTTATAGCCAGCCCCTAATTAATCTCATTGAAGCAACACGGGGAAAGACAGAAGATGAAGTGGGTTATGTTGGAGGGAATGCAGCAACGCTAGCTGTTAAGATTGATCCAGGAGCTTTAGATGCAAAAAATTTAAGCCATGCAGTTATTAAAAGCGCTGATTTTAGTAATGCAAAATTAAGGGATGTAAATTTTATTCAAGCAAATTTGTCAGATTCTGTCTTTCAAGAACTATTAAATCAAATTTTTTCCGTAGCATTCAACTTAAATGGGCAACTTTTAGCTATGGGTGACTCTGCTGGTGAGATTCATCTATGGCGAGTTGCAGATAGAGAAAAACTATGGAAAAGCAAAGGGCATAACCGTATAATACGTTCTGTAATTTTTAGCCCTGATGGTCGTACCCTTGCAAGTGGAAGCAGCGACAATACCATTAAAATTTGGGATATTTACACAGGTGAATGCCTAACAACTTTACAAGGTCACAATAGTATAGTACGTTCAATTGCCTTTAGCCCTGATGGACAAATACTTGTAAGTGGCAGTGAAGATTTTACAGTTAAATTATGGAAAATAAATACTGCTGAATGTCTGGAGACTTTATCAAATCTATCTGGATATGTACGTTCAGTTGCCTTTAGTCCTGATGGGAAAATTATTGCTTACAGTAGCCAAGATTATACTATACAACTTTGGGATTTTAAGAAAAGGCAATATTTGAAAAATCTAACCGGACATACTAATTGGGTAAAATGTGTTGCTTTCAGTCCAGATGGGAATCATCTAGCTAGCAGTAGTCAAGATTACTCAATTAAGCTATGGAATATTAGTACAGGACAATGCTTCAAAACTTTACAAGGACATACTGGTCAAGTTAACTCAATTGTTTACAGTCATAGTGGATTAATGCTTATAAGTAGTAGTTCTGACCAGACAGTAAAACTTTGGGATGCCAAAACAGGACAATGCCTAAAAACTTTGCAAGGACACAATAACTGGGTACAATCGGCAGTATTTCATCCAGACGATGAAATACTAGCAACTGGTGGTCAAGATCGTGCAGTAAAACTTTGGAATACTCAGACAGGGGAATGTATTAGCACCTTTCAAGGATATTCTGATTGGGTTAGGTCAATTACTTTCAGTCCCAATGCCAAAGTTATAGCCAGTGGCGGTGAAAACTATGCTGTAAAACTGTGGGATGTCAGCACAGAAATTTGTATAAAAGAGTTTCGAGGGCATACAAGTTGGATACATTCGTTATCCTTCAGACCTGACGGAAAGGTACTTGCAAGCAGTGGTGATGATAACATTATAAGAGTTTGGAATATCAAGGCTGGAAATTGTATACGAACTCTTATAGGACACAATCATTGGGTACGTTCAGTCACTTTTAGCCCTGATGGTAAAACCTTAGCTAGTGGAAGTGACGACACGACTATAAGGCTTTGGGATATTGAAACAAGCCAATGTTTAAAAGTATTGCAAGGACATACTAAGCGAGTAAGAACTGTTGCTTTTAGTCCTGATAGTCAACAAATCATCAGTTGTTGCCATGATGACACTGTGAGACTTTGGGATGTCAAAACAGGGGAATGTATAAAAGCATTTAAAGTAGAAAACAATTGGCTTAGAGGATCAATTGTCTTTAGTCCCAATAGACGAATATTTGCTAGTGGTAGTGATGACTATAATGTTAGACTCTGGGATGCCGACACTGGTAAATGCCTAAAAATATTAGAAGGGCATACTGGTCAGGTAAAAGCAATTACTTTTAGTTTAGATGGGAAATTGCTTGCTAGCGGCAGTGATGATCTGACAGTTAGAATTTGGGATATTGATACACATAAATTGTTGTATAGTTTGCATGGATATAACATAACTCCATTATCTTTATCTTTTGCCCCAGATGCTGAAATTCTCGCTAGCTGTAGCGAAGATGGGGTAATCAAGATTTGGAGTGTAAAGACAGGTGAATGTTTAACAACTTTCAAAAAAGAAAGACCCTACGAACGCATGAACATCACAGGTATTAAAGGTTTAACCTCAGCCGATATAGCCACTCTCAAAGCACTAGGTGCAGTGGAAAATGCGGAATAGATTTTAGACCATATCTGATGGTGAGTTAACGCGATGTTAACTATTTGATAAAATTACAATGACTAGTGATTAAATAATCAAGCTTTGATAAGTTGTAAATTATGACCTTATCTATTCAGCCAACCACAGCAATAAGTGTAGAAGAGTTCTTAAAACTACCAGAGACAAAGCCAGCAAGCGAGTATCTTAACGGGCAAATATACCAAAAACCTATGCCACAAGGAGAACACAGTACTTTACAAATTGAATTAGCTTCTGCCATAAATAAAGTTGCAAAACTACAAAAATTAGCTTATGCCTTTCCTGAATTACGCTGTACATTTGAAGGTCGTTCGATAGTACCAGATATTGCAGTTTTTGAATGGCAAAGAATTCCATTACTTCCTAATAGAAAAATTACAAATAAATTTGAAATTCCCCCAGATTGGATAATTGAAATTCTCTCACCAGAACAATCGCCTAACCGAGTTATCAGCAAAATTACTTTTTCTATTCAAAATGGAGCAAAGCTAGGTTGGTTGCTCGATTCGGCTGATGAGTCAATCATGATTTTTGAACCCAATAAATTACCAGAATTAAAAGAAAATCAAGATATTTTACCCGTTTTGAGTGTTTTGGAAAATTGGCAATTAACAGTAGCAGATGTATTTAGTTGGTTGAGTTTTGTTTGAATCAAACCTACTTCAGTTTCATTGAGTAGTAATTGTTCAACTGCATCGCTCAAAGCTTCTCTCCACTACAAAGGAGCGATAACACTTGTATCTAAAGAAATCAATGACGTTTCTCTGTACGTGCATTTATGACAGTTGCACTCAATGACTCACCCTTAATCGTAAGAGAGTCACGAAATTGTTTCATAGTTGCTAATCGTTCTTTCTTTTGTAGCGGAGGAACTAAACGAGCTACGGCCTTATCTTGCTCTAGCAAAATTACTTCTTCTCCCCTAGCTACTCGTTCTAAGAGAGATTTTAAATTTATAGCTGCTTATTCAACGCTAATTCTCAACACTTCATTACTCCTGTAGTTAGGCTTAACCAGTCCGCGTGCAGAAAACATAAGATTGGTATGACTATTGACCAATTTCAGTAGCTTGATTTACCTGGCATTGACTGCACAACCCAAAAAACTCTAGGGTGTGGTAAAAAACTTTAAACTTATGGCTGGATTCTAACTGGTTTTCTAAGTCATGAACTGGGCATTGATTAATCGGAATTGAGACACCGCATTGCAAACAAGTAAGGTGGTGTTTGTCTTGCTGCGCTAGGCTATAGAGAGCTTCACCGTTAGCCAAATTCCGCACTTGTACCATACCTTCAAGTTTTAAGGCATCTAGGGAACGGTAAACTGTTGCTAAACCCATGCTCTGATTGGTGTTACGTAGTTCTACGTAAATATCCTGGGCAGAAATACCTTTTTTGATGGTTTTCAGGAGGTTGAAAATACGCTCTTGACTGCGGGTGCGTATGGCTCTCATAGACAATTATTTAAATATGCCACTGTACTTGAAGTTGTTAGATGGGCTAATCGATTGATTAACTTTAACCGCTTCGTAATCTTATTTTCACTCAGTTAGAGCATAAAGTTATAGTATAGCGATCGCAGCATTCAGCAAAAACCGTGCAAACCAAGTATCTAGCCAAAATTTTCGTGACCCTTCGTCCTTCAGTCTTAGACCCTGCTGGTGTGGCTGTACAATCCGGTCTTAAGCAACTGGGATACGATAACGTTGACCAGGTGCGGATTGGCAAGTACATTGAACTCACCATCACCTCAACTGAAGAGAAGAAAGCCCGTCAAGACCTTGATACCATTTGTGACCAAATGCTATCAAATCCCGTAATTGAAAATTACCGCTTTGAATTAATTGAGGTCGAAACTCAAACTGGGGTATTTTAGGATTGGGCGTTAGGAGTGCTGAGTTAGGAGTTAGGAGTTAGGAGTAGAGACGCGAAAAATCCAAGTCTTTCCAAGAGTTAGGAGTTTTGTTTATCTCCTTGTCCCCTCACTCCCTCATCTTCCCATGCTCCCTGCTCCCCTGCCTCCCCACTCCCCACTCCCCTAACTAATCATGAAATTCGGTGTTGTTGTTTTTCCCGGTTCTAATTGCGATCGCGATGTTGCTTATGTAACCAGAGATTTACTGGGGCAACCAACTCGCATGGTTTGGCATCAAGAAACAGATATTGCTGATTTGGATGTCGTGATTATTCCTGGTGGCTTTAGTTACGGGGATTATCTGCGCTGTGGCGCGATCGCACGTTTTTCACCCGTGATGCAGCAGGTTGTGGAACACGCCCAAAAGGGTAAGTTTGTCCTCGGTATTTGTAACGGATTTCAGGTATTAACTGAAGCTGGACTTTTGCCGGGGGTGTTAACCAGAAATCGGGATTTGCATTTTATTTGCGATCGCGTTCCTTTAAAAGTTGAGCGTACTAATCTATGGACGCAAGCTTATAACAGTAGTGAAGTTATCACTTTGCCCATTGCCCATGGAGAGGGACGATTCTACGCTGATGCAGCCACTCTCGCAGAAATTGAAGATAACGGCCAAGTCGTATTTCGCTATGAAGCAGAGAATCCCAACGGTTCACTAAATAACATTGCTGGGATTTGCGATCGCCGGGGCAACGTATTGGGGATGATGCCGCACCCAGAAAGGGCATCAGACGCAATGTTAGGGGGTAGTGATGGCTTGAGGCTGTTTCAGGGATTGTTAGAGAAGGTAGCAGCATTAGCGTAAGGCAATAAGTTGGGCATTTATGCGAATTCTTCTACATACAGCGATTTATTTATCGAAATTTTTGGGTCTAAAACCCCGTCCTTATGGGACGGCTTTAAGTGGTAAAATAATGGCAACAGGAAGGGTAATTAACCTGTCTAAAAACCCGATTGCTGCCTAAACCGCAGACGCTGTACCTTGACAACTGAATCTTGCTGGTTCTACTTCGTAGTTCTAGTATCACCTGGAAGTAGGTAAAAGATTTAGAGGTACTAGACGCTCAGTATTTCAAACAAATAAATTTTGGAGCAATCCAACTATGGTCGGGCAGACCAAAAGTTAACGCTTGGGGAGAGAACCACCTCTGGGATAGGTAACGCAAGGAACCTACTCTAAGTGGACTCGTTGAACCAAGAATCCTCGCCCTTTTAGGGCGGTGGAGTGTCAAAAGACAAACAAGCCACAGATGGTAATGAAGCCACACAAAATTTAGTCAGTCAATATGCTGGTACTTCTCCGAACCCCGAAGCCGTCAATTCGTTGTTTTCTCCTCAGATACAACAGCAAGTCGCTGAAGTTGCTTCCCAGCGCACTGGGTTAGATGCTGGTATCGTTCAACAATTGCTGCCTTTGGCAGTACCTTTGTTGCTAAACTTTTTGCAATCAGGAGCCAATGCTCAAAATCCTCAAGCTGGCGGAAATCCTGTACTAAATTCCTTCTTAGATGCTGATGGCGATGGTGATGTCGATATCGCTGATGCCATCCAAATGGCTAGTAGATACATGAGACAATAAGACTTTTCTCCACTCTTAAGTTTCTTCCCATAAGCCAGACCTCGGCAATTAGGTCTTGCTAGATTTTTAGCTAAGACATAGGCTGAGAACATGATAAATTTGCAAATATAAATCAGACAGTCTATGTCTAAATTTTTTGACTGTATTACTGAAGAACTGCAAGACTTTATTGCTGCCCAACAGCTTTTCTTTGTTGGTTCTGCACCTTTGAGTCCTACGGGTCATGTTAACCTGTCTCCTAAAGGTCAGGACTGCTTTCGTATCCTATCTCCCAACCGAGTAGGTTATTTAGACCTCACAGGTAGTGGTAACGAAACATCAGCCCATTTGCAAGAAAACGGGCGGATAACCTTCATGTTTTGTGCCTTTCAAGAACCCGCGTGTATCTTGCGTCTTTACGGTCAAGGAAGCACGATTGTACCGACTTCTCCAGACTGGGACTCGCTATACTCTCTGTTTTTGCCGATACCTGGAACTCGTCAAATTATCGTCGCTGACATTGAAAAAATCCAGACTTCCTGTGGTTTTGGCGTACCACTCTATGAATATCGAGGTCAGCGCCAAACTTTAGTAAATTGGGCTAGTAAAAAAGGCGAAGAGGGAGTTCGAGAATATCAACAGCAGAAAAATCTCGTCAGCATTGACGGTTTAGCGACACCACTGAGTAAATTACCTTAACTTTACCTGATGGATTATTTTATTCGTCCGCTCACCCAAGAAGATGAGCCTTTTCTTTGGAAAATGCTTTATGAAGCAGCCCATCTGCTTGAAGAAGGTAATTTGACAGTGGAAGATGCGAAGAATAATCCTGATTTGGCAAAATATGTGAAAAATTGGGGATGTAAGGATGATAGTGGCTTCGTCGCTATTTTGGAAAGTATTAATCAGCCAATAGGAGCCGCATGGCTGCGTTTATTGACAGATGAAAATAAAGGATATGGCTATGTTGATAATCGCACTCCTGAATTAGCAATCGCAATTCTTCCTGAATATAGAAATCAAGGCGTAGGAACGCAGTTACTCACACATTTGTTAGCAGCAGCTAAAATAGCTTATCCATCAATATCGCTTAGTATCAGAACAACAAATCCAGCCTTTGGTTTATATAAACGATTTGGTTTTGAAGTCGTCCCCGATAGTGAGATACTCAACCGAGTTGGCGGAATATCTCTCAAAATGAAAATTGATTTTTATTAGGTCAAGGTAACTTTCTGCTCTACTACTGATTTCACTCTTGTACCAACTAACAGTGATGAGGTGAGTGCTACCATTCCAAGTAACGCAATTCCAAGACGAACCAAATGATAGAAGTGCCACTGATAACGAAAGTCAGCCCAATTATTTGGAGCAGTAAGCGGAGTCCAAACATCAATTTGCTGATTGAGTGGTTGAATAAATAATGCCCACACAAGCCACATCAGAATCATGCAAACTAACCCAACTAAAGTAAGCAAAAAGGACTTTAGGTGACGGCGAATTAAAATCGTTGCCAGTGTCGTAGAGATAAGAGATGGAATCTCAATGAAGGCTAATTTTACTTTATAGCTGATTACTTGGTTTTGTACCAAGATATAGCAATCAAGAGGTAATAACAATTTTCCTGGCATTTGCATATAGTGTGCGTATGAAACCCCCAACTGTACACCCATTAGAACAACTGCTAAAAGCTGAAAAAGCCTGAGTAACATTGCTGAATTCCTAGTCATGATGAAAAATTATTTACCTAAAACTCGTATTGGGGAATAATTTCTGTCTCATTCTTTGCTGCATTTATAGTTTAGCCAAATTCACTTATTGATCGCATACGAATTACGTTAGCGTAGCGGTAGCGAGTCCGTGAGCGTCATTACGAATTACGAATTACGAATTACTTAAACCCATGCCTCCTTTAGCGAATTCTTCAACAGTTTTTTGTGAGAATTCATGAGTTGCGATCGCTTGCAACATTGCTAGTGGTAAAGTCAAATGATCCGCCCCGGCTTGCAACGATGCGGCTGCTTCTTCAGGAGATTTGATACTAGCTGCTAAGATTTCTGTATCACTACCTTTGAGTACGCTAGCCATATCCCGCACCAAAGCAATACCGTCACCTAACAATCGGGTAGCTCGATTTACATAAGCTATGGCAATTTTAGCTCCTGCTTCTCGTGCTACTGCTGCCTGTGCTGCACTATAAATCGCTGTCACCGAACAGGTAATATCTGGTGATAGACTCGCCACCACTTCAAACCCTAGCGGTGTTGCGGGAATCTTCAAAATTGTTTGTGAACCAATAATCTCGAAAGCTTTCCTACCTTCAGCTAGCATCCCAGCTTTATCAGATGCCATAAGTTGATAGTATAACGGGCCATTTGTCAAGGCAAGCAATTTTTTGAGCGTGGTTTCTGGTGGGGTATCGCTTTGAGACAACAGCGTGGGATTTGTTGTAATACCTTTTACCCATCCCCAAAGTTTAACAACTTCAGCTTCCGATGCGATCGCAGAGTCTAGATATATTGCCATACTTAATTCCTCACTTTAGAATTACGAATTACGAATTACGAATTAATTCATTCCCCTTTCCTTAAGAAATGCATCAAATGTAAACCTATCCGGTAGCGAAGTTTGTGCGCCTGGTTTTGTCGCTGTCAAAGCACCTGCTGCTGCACCCCAAACAACTGCTTGATGTAAGGAAATTCCTTCAAAAAGTGCCGCCGCTAAACCACCATTAAAAGCATCGCCTGCGGCTACTGTGTCAACTGTATGAACTGAAAACGCGGGTAAAAAAAACTTTTCTTCAGCAGTGGCACAAAAAACACCTTTAGAACCTAGTTTAACGATCGCACATTTCACACCCCTTTGTAATAAAACCGCAGCTGCTTTGGCTGCTTGTTCCTCGCCATTCACAGGAAAACCCACCAACTGCGCTGCTTCAACTTCATTCGGTGTGATAATCTCTACCAATGGATACAATTCATCTGGTAAATTAGATTGTGCGGGTGCGGGGTCAAAAATCACTTTGATGTTTGCATGTCGTGCCACTTGAGCAGCAGCAACCACGGCAGTAATCGGAATTTCTAGTTGTAAAAGTAGTGCTGTAGCTTCTGGTAACAAGTGGGATAATCGCTCTACATCTTCTTGATTGACGCGCCCATTTGCACCAGGAATAACCACGATTTGATTTTCACCACTATGACTCACGGTGATCATCGCAACTCCAGAACTAACAGTTTCATCCACAAAAACGTTATCAGTCTGCACACCAGATGTTTGCAAATTGTTAACAAGTTCCTTACCAAAATCGTCTGCGCCTACACGCCCCACTATCTGCGTCGGAATGCCCAATTTTGCTAATGCTACGGCTTGATTGGCTCCTTTCCCTCCCGAAACTTTAAAAAAGTCTTCTCCTAGCAACGTTTCTCCTGCAACTGGCAATCGGGGTGTTGTTGCTACCAAGTCTATATTGATGCTGCCGAAGACGATAATACTCATAATGCCGATTTTTATTGATAATATTACAGGATGCGATGTCTACGACGGGCTATGCCTACGCAAACTGCATAAATATCACCCTTACTCAGAATTGCACCTAACTGATAACTGCTATATACTGCCTGCATCAGATTGCAATCAAAGGCTGGGATTATGGCGAATACGACAGATGAAGGCAAAATTCACTTTATCTCACCACAGTTATTGAAGAAATTAGATTACCAAACGCCTATAAGTAAATTTTACGCTTCAGCGACTTATATGAGTCGCCGAACTGAGCCGGAAAGTCTTGATTTTTCCTTGGGTGATGCTCATGAAATGCCACCTCCAGGGTTTGTAGAAGCGCTGCAACGTTGGAGTGTACCGCAAAACTCCAGTTGGTATGGCTACAAGGGAAATATTCCCGAATCACGGGTTACTGTATCCGCATCTCTTCAGGATAAACGCGGAATTTCTATATTGCCTGAAGATATTTTTATGACTAATGGTACTGTAGTCGGTTTGGCGATTTGTTTGCAAATACTAGCTGGGGAGGGAGATGAGGTAATTATTTTGACTCCACCCTGGTTAGGTTATAGGCGTATGGTGCATTTTACAGGTGCGGTTCCAGTGGGTGTGCCTGTAGATACCAACACCTTCGATATGAATTTGGAGGCGATCGCTGAAGCAATTACCGAACGAACTCGGGCAATAATTGTCAATTCACCTCACAACCCTACAGGTAAGATTTTTTCAGCTAGCACCCTAGAACGTTTGGCAACTATACTAGCTGAGGCTTCTAAACTCTACGGCAAGCCGATTTACATAATTTCTGATGAAACCTTCAGCCGCGTTGTTTTTGATAACCAATCTTGTCCCAGCCCGACCCAGTTTTACCCATTTTCTTTCTTGGTATATGGTTACAGTAAAACCTTAATGGCTCCAGGTCAACGTATCGGATATATCGCTCTACCCTCCACTATGCCCAAGCGGGAAGAAATAAGGCGAGTAATCGCCATATTACAAGGAAGTGCTTTTGGTTGGTGTTTTCCTAGCGTACTAATGCAGTATGCCCTAGCCGACTTAGAAAAAATAAACATAAATATCGAGCATTTACAAAAAAAGCGAGATTGGATGGGTTCGTCGCTGCGAGGCATGGGTTATCAACTGCATACCCCCGATGGAACATTCTTTTTATTGGTGCGATCTCCTTGGGAAGATGACTGTGCTTTTGCGGAACTACTGGCAAGTCACGATGTATTTGTTTTACCAGGTACACCCCAAGAAATACCCGGTTACTTTCGGATTTCCCTTACTGCCAGCGAAGAAATGATTTCTCGTGCCTTACCCAAATTTCAAGCAGCGTTGAAGGAGGCAGGAGGCTCTTATGTTTTACCTCAGTTGGGGATTCAGATCCCTTCTGAATAAAATTTCTCTCATTGCACACTTGTGTTTAGCTAGTTTATACGGCTAGTATTCTCACAGGTATGCCATTTGTCACAGTTGTTTTAACGCTTAACTCAAAGATAAATCCGGTGTCAGCCTTTGCAAAACTTGCTTCAACACCATCACTGTCCAATCTATATCAGCTTCCGTAGTATCACGCCCCAAAATGATTACAACCGGGAAAACCTTCGCAACGCAATGTCATCACACCTCGCCTATTAACAAGCTACTCAACCCAGTTTTCTAATGGGAGCATAGGAATGCGAGAAAACTCTCGTACATTATTGGTGACGAGGGTAACTCCTAAACTCAGCGCATGAGCAGCAATGAGCATATATTGCACCAATAATCAGTCCTCTGGTTTCTAAATCACTTTTGATACTGCCGTAAATTGTTGCAGCTGCTTGATTAAATTCAACAATTTCTAGAGGTAGCAGAAATTGCATCAGGGCGATACGGTTTTTCTCTTGCTGTTGGCTTTTGGCAACTCCATATTCGAGTTCGGCAATGGTGATAGAGGAGATACCAACATCAGAAATGCTAAGGGTTTTAAATTTATCCAGTACTTTTTGGGGTTTTTGCTTTATCAGGTAAATGCAGATGTTCGTATCAAGCAGGTATCGCATTTAAAAGCTCTCTCTCGTGTCAATAACTGGCTGATCTCTGGTAGTCATGAAGTCATCAGAAAAATTGTCTAGACTATCAATGAGGGATTCCCAAGGGTTATCTTTGGCAATCAGGACAATGGCGTTACCAATTTTTTTAATATAAACTTCAGTGCCAGTAAGTTGAAAGTCTTCGGGTAAAATAACGATTTGGTGAGTGCCATCAATGGTGAGTTTAGCAGTGTTCATGGTCTTGTCCTAAAAAAAAGCTAGTATTTCTGATCTCAGTAGCACGAAATTTGATGAATGCAACTCTGAAACTTGCTTAATTAGCATTGTTAAACCGAATCTATCGAAATCCTAGCAGTCCTGCTAGGGAATGTGACGGTGGTTAAGGCATCGACGTGGGAAAGGCGAATATGTCTGGTTAACTACATTTATTGTAATTTGGCAATATGTATCAGTATCTAATAGAATTTGCTCAGTAGCAATTGAACCAGAGATCATGCTTGACTTCGATGAGATTTTAGTAAGTATTAAAAACCCGCAGATTAAGAAGTATCTAGAAGAATCCATTAAAAGCTATCAAGTTGGGAACTACCGTAGTGCCATTCTTGCGGTGTGGATTGCTGCAATGTTTGATCTCGTTAAGAAATTTGAGATTTTGGTGGATCAGCGCGAACCCACTGCGATCGAAAAGTGGAACAATCTAAAACCTAAAATTGAAGATCATAAAAATTGGGAGAATGAATTGATTGATTCTGCTAAGGCGATTGCCATGATTAGTCGCTATGAAGCAGATAGTTTACGGGTACTTATGAAAACTAGAAATCGCTATGCCCATCCTTCATTTGATGATGTAGGAACCTTGTTTGATCCAACCCCTGAAGAAGTTCGCTATTTCATCCGAACGCTTTATGACATTGTGTTATCTCAACCTGCTCAACTAGGAGCGTTTTATGTTTCTCAATTGCTCGAAACGATAAAAAGCCCAAATTTTTTTCCCACTGAACCTCTTGCAGACGAATTAATATTAGTGAAAAATCTCGTGATTGAGAAGGTGAGCCGAATCAACCAAAAACAAATACCACGGCTCATTAAAGGACTTTTCCAAGCTTTAAATAGTCCCAGTAGCAAAGAACACGAACTCAATATTCTTTGCTTTGTAATAAATTTATGGGGCGTTCAAGCTGAATTACAATGTTCAACTGAATTATCGGGTCACTGGGATGACTACATTGCCACAAAATCTTTAAATAATACAACTTTAGACGCTATTTTGAGTTACCCAGAATTCATTAATAAACTCTCTCAGAAATCACAGTATGCAATTGAATCAGCCTTTACAACCCAGTTATTGAAAGGAAAGAGATATTCAGAATCTGCGATCAAATTTTTAGCCTCTGCCGATATCGTCCCCCTAGCTCAATCTCTCCTGGCTGATGCTCCACACTTAATTCCTATTAAGAAAGTAATTAGACAAAGCTCCCATTATGCACAGTTATTAGGTAACAAATATACGGAAATATTTGGTGAAAGTATTTTAAAGGAAACAAGAAAAGTATTAAAGACACGGGATGGCTACCAAGTAAATCCTGTGCTTTCTGCTCTCCGTCGTTGTGGAATATGGAATATAGCAAATACTCTTTCACCACTCGATAAAGTAAAGTTTGCTAATGAATTGATCGTATCGCTTAATTCTTCTAACTATGAAACTGAAGACTTGTTGGATTTCAAGAATCGAGAAGATATTCCTATCCAATGGGGCAGATTGCTCCTTGAAGAATGGTTAAATAATTTACGATCTGATCCTCAAACCCAAAACACACTACCCTACTACTGGAAACATTACTTCGGACTTGTTGAACACTATACAAAAGAGCTTGGTAATACTCCTGGGCAAAAAGAAGCACTCAAAATAATTGTCTCCCTTATGAATGAAAACTCAGAAATTTCCGATCAAATTAAAAATTTAGCATCTAATGAATTGCTATCAATGGATTCAATGCTTAACTAAAGATAAATCCGGTGTCAGCCTTTGCAAAACTTGCTTCAATACCATTACCGTCCAATCTATATCAGCTTCGGTTGTATCACGCCCCAAAGTTATCCGAATTCCGCCCAAAGCGGCTTTTTCAGAATAACCCATTGCTAACAATATCGGGCTAGGGCTAAGTTTACCACTGTGACAGGCAGCACCAGCACTGATGCCGATACCTGCAAGGTTTAGCTGTCGTACCAAGGTTTTACCGCTAAGTTTTTCGCCATCAGCATTTTCTAGGCACAAACTTACATGGTGAGGTAAACGATCGCAAATATCCCCTGTAGCAATTAAACCAGGAATTTCAGCTAGTTGGGCAAAGGCGCGATCGCGTAATTCAATTAAACGTGGTGTTTCTGTAGCCAATTCTTGCGCTGCTAATTCTGCTGCTACACCAAACCCAGCAATTATCGGTACTGCTTGCGTACCAGAACGCAGTCCCATTTCTTGTCCACCGCCACTAATTAAGGGCAATAATTCTACACCAGGACGCACATACAGCGCCCCTGCACCTTGCGGCCCATAGATTTTATGACTAGAAAGGCTAAGTAAATCTACAGGGAGTTGTTGCACATCTATGGGTAAACGTCCGGCAACTTGCACTGCATCTGTATGGAATAATGCACCATGCGATCGCACAATTTTACCCAGTTCTGCGATCGCTTGCACTGTCCCTACTTCACTTTGACCATAAATTATAGAAACTAAGGCTGTGTTATGTCGCAACGCCGCCTTTAAATCCACGGGGTTAACTTTACCTTTCACATCTACAGACAAGCGCGTAACTTCCCAACCCCACATTTCTAGTAACTTCACTGTTTCCGAAATTGCGGAATGCTCAACGCTGGAAATAATTAGATGTTGAGGTACAGCATACAACCGAGCCACACCCATAATCGCCAAATTATCTGCTTCAGTGCCACCGGAGGTAAAAACGATCGATTCAGCAGTGGCGGCGTTAATTAAGCCAGCAACTTGGACTCTAGCTTCTTCTATAACCGTTGCCGCTCGTTGTCCCCACTCGTGTAAACTGGAGGGATTACCCCACTGTTGAGTGAGGATTGTTTGCATAACTGCGATCGCTTCCTTTCGAGTCGGAGTAGTGGCGCTGTAATCTAGATAAATTTGCATATAACCGATAATAGTGAGAACACACGTTGGTGATAGACTGCCGATCTTCCCATCACATACACTTTGAGTAGACAAATCCTGAAAAAAATATCTGTAATTCTACATCTAAATAGGGGATTTTTCTTTTTACTTGGAAACTTATTTCTCTACTTAATTCAGAATACAAAATTTTGGGAATGATAAATATATCCACTCCCAATCCACTTTTAACAGATTACAGTGCAACTTATCTCTAGACAAAGATATTTTTTATATATCTTTTTACTGACATTTTCCCTGGCTGGTTGCCAACGAGTCCAGTCTTCTAATCAGCGTCCAGCACCCTTACCACAAGATCCGTTAATTCAAGTTTACTTTAACCATTCTGAGTCTTCAGAATACCAAGAAGCTTACCGTCAGCAAACTCGCCTTGGGGATGATTTAGAAAAACAGATTGTCGATACGATTACCCAAGCTAAATCTACAATAGATGTGGCGGTGCAAGAATTACGTTTACCCAAAGTCGCCCAAGCTTTAGCTGATAGACAAAAAGCTGGGGTAAAAGTCAGGATAATTTTAGAAAATACCTATAGCCGTCCTTGGAGTAACTTAACATCTACTGAAGTAGGTAAGTTAGATAAAAGAGAACAGGAACGCTATCACGAATTTCGCCAATTTATCGATATTAACCAAGATAATCAACTTAGTCCAACCGAAATAAATCAAAGAGATGCTTTGATTATTTTGCAAAATGCCAAAATTCCCTGGCTAGACGATCGAGCTGATGGTTCAGCCGGTAGCAGCTTGATGCATCACAAATTTGTGATTGTGGACAATCGCCTGGTAATTATCACTTCAGCTAATTTTACATTAAGTGACACTTCTGGAGATTTTACAAATCCTAATAGTTTAGGCAATGCCAATAATTTATTGCAGATTGACAGCCCAGAATTATCATCTTTATTTACAGAAGAATTTAATATTATGTGGGGAGATGGGCCAGGAGGTCAACCAGATAGTCGATTTGGCTTAAAAAAACCGATGCGTTTACCTAAACAAATAACTTTAGGTAACACCCAAATTACTGTGGAATTTTCCCCTACTTCTCCAACTCAACCTTGGAGTAACAGTAGTAATGGTTTAATTGGTAAAACTTTAGATTCAGCAACTAAATCTATTGACATGGCGTTATTTGTCCTTTCCGAACAGCGCCTTGCTAATATTTTAGAAAAACGCCAGCAACAAAGTGTGCAAATTCGGGCTTTAATTGAACCACAATTCGCTTATAGACCCTACAGCGAAGCATTAGATATGATGGGGGTTTCTCTTAGTAACAAATGTAAATATGAAGTTGACAACCATCCTTGGTCAAATCCCATTACCACCGTTGGTGTACCTGTGTTACCCAAAGGCGATTTATTGCATCACAAATTTGGTGTTATTGATAGCCAAACAGTAATTACAGGTTCTCATAATTGGTCAGATGCTGCCAATAATGGTAATGATGAGACGCTTATAGTGATTGAAAATCCTATAGTTGCTGCCCATTATGTGCGAGAATTTGCTCGTCTTTATGCCAAAGTTAAACCGGGCTTACCACCAGCAATTCAAGAAAAAATTAAATTAGAACAAACACGCTGTCCCCAAATAAAAACTTCTTCATCACCTGAGTTACAAGCAATTCAAAAAGTAAATATCAACACCGCAAGTTTAGAAGAATTAGCAAGTCTCCCTGGTGTGGGTCAGAAGTTAGCACAACGGATAATTATTAGCCGTCAACAGCAAAAATTTACATCTTTACAAGACTTAGAACGAGTTCCAGGAGTGAGTGCTAAGATGCTGGGAAAATGGGGCTTTCGGATCGTTTGGTAAAGCGCCCAGCATTTTTTCTTAGCTCTTGTTTGTGTAGGCGCTCATTCTATTGCCCTGACTCTAAGATTACACAAATTGCGATCGCTAGCTAGCTAAATCAACCAAACTGCGGAAATGCCCATTCTGAGAAAATCGTTCTGCGATTATTTGTTTATAAACCGCCTCATAGCCATCAGTCATGTGTTCAACGCTAAAAAGGCTTTCGACATACTGACGACAAGCATAGCGGTCTAACTCTGTGACGCGATCGATCGCACTGATGCACTCTTGAATATTATTGCAGAGGAAACCAGTCTTGCCGTGAGAAATTACCTCTTCAGTAGCTCCCAATTTCATCGCAATCACTGGCGTACCCGAAGCCATTGACTCAATCATCACCAAGCCAAAGGGTTCCCGCCAAGTGATGGGGAATAGAGTTGCGACTGCACCACCCATCAGGGCATTTTTTTGAGCATGGTTGGCTTCACCCAGATACTCAATTTGTTCTCCGTCAATGTGTGGTTTAATTTCTTTCTCAAAATATTCCACATCAACGACATCTATCTTACCTGCCATTTTTAAATGCCAACCGGCTTTTTTGGCAATTTCTATAGCTAAGTGCGCTCCCTTTTCTGGAGACATCCGACCTAAAAATGCTAAATAAGGAGGATCTTCTGGTTGGGAGTGAAACTCATAACTGCTGACATCAATCCCGTTGTAAACCGTCGCTATAGAGTTCAACCCTAATCTTGGTTCTCGTTGTGAATTGGAAATATTGACGTAGGGTTGTTTTTTTCCAAAACTAAACATTTTTTCGTTGTCAGGGGTAAAAATACCGTGTAACGTATGAACCGTAGGCGTTTTTACCAGATTTGCATAAGCCAGCGCCCCATGTCCGATATGAGAGTGAATAATATCAAACTCTTCTGCGCGTTCATACACCGAAGCGATATTCAGCATCTCGTAAATGCCGTAATCTTTGATAGTCGGATCGAGTCTGAGAGCGCGGGGATGAACTGACGTTAGTTTTGCCAGACTAATCGAATCTCCCGATGCAAATAAAGTTACTTCATGTCCGCGTCGGACTAATTCATCAGTCAGTAACCCTACTACTAACTCTATACCACCATAAGCTGGGGGCGGAACTCTCTCCCACAATGGAGCTATTTGAGCAATTCTCATCACGAACCTCCTAAAAAATAAAACTTGAATTAGAAGTTTTTTATTTCTGTTGTTTTAGTGCTGGTAATTGATTCACTTTGGCATCAGAGAGTAACTTCAGATACTAAACTTATTAACAATTTCCTTTAAATCTTATGCTGTTACTTCTATATTTTATATCTATCCTAGTACGGAAATTACCCACTTCTAAAGAGGTAAATACACTCTAGCTTATTAATTTTTGTTTGATTTTGTGTAATTTTAAATAGAGATTTTTTGATAAATAGGAACTTTCTATAATCGTCACAACCTACGTTTTGATGGTGATAATGGGCGAAAAAGCTCTATTACTGCCTGTCACTCATCTGATTTTAAAATGTTAATTAAAGAATAAAGTGCGTAGACACTCTTTGGGCGGCTTTCCCTACTCTAAAGGATAGCCTGTAGCCGCCCAAAGGGTCGATTTTCGTAAAATAGGGTAATTTTAAATCATAATAGCAATTTTTATCGAACAGAATTTTGTTCGATACGTTAGCAAGTATGGTGAATGGACAAACTACAGAAATTTTTTGGCAAGCTAGCTTTTAGCTTGCCTACCACGTCAGATAGTTCTCCGTTCATTGTCACGGAGAACTCTTTACCTTGTCCACAGCAACTTATCTCTACTGGTAGATTAGTAGTCAAAAAAGGCGTGCATCAGTATGGCTCTTGGCACCAGATTGATCAACTTTTGTTTTTTGCCCATAAAGAAACCTATCGCCAGTTGAGTCTTTTGATTCTAGGATGTATATTTTCTTCAAATGTAGGTAAGGTTGAACTCCTACTCACTCACAAAGAGAGCGATATAAAGAAGATTATTGTGGAGTCCCAAAATCTTGACATTGACACACTTACAGGGGGATTTTATGCAAAACCTTTTGCTTTTAAATATTGGCCTGAAGTTCAACAACGTCTTCATCCTCTTCATAACTTGCAAGTCTCTGATTGGGATCTGCCAGAACTATTGTTAACAGATGAAGACGACTGTTGTATAACTGAGGAAGACTGGAAGACTCGTTCTGTTATACGTGGCTTCGGAACACCATCGGGAGCAACGCGCTTTGCTGAATTACTTCTCAATATTGGTTTGTCTGAAACAGAAAGGCAGGAATTTTATCTCGAATCTTATGTAGGGAATAAAAGCGTAGCTCCAGGAAGTGCCGAAGCAAGACTTTGGTTGCCCGGAGGAGATTATTGGGACGATTCTCTGTTTGAAGAATGTGGCTGAATTAACGTGAGTTCGACGTGAGTAAAAAACGCCAGCAGCGCGCAGATTTTTGATGACTCGAAATATTGACTTATTACACAAAATATGATATTTTGTATTCCTATAATAAATAAAAATCACATATAAACGTGAATATCTCTCCATCTCTCAAAAAACCGCGTGTCTCATGGCAAGCGGTTTTCTCAGTGCTGATGTTTGTGTTCATGTACCTGCCCATACTGGTACTTGGCTTTTATAGCTTCAATCAGTCGCCCTACAGTGCAACTTGGCAAGGATTCACTCTCGATTGGTATCGCAAGTTGTTCAGTGACGATCGCATTTTATCAGCTTTGCAAAACAGTATGATCGTTGCTGGTTGTGCCGTGGCAGTTTCCGCAGTGTTGGGAACCTTGATGGCGGTTGGGTTGGCGCGTTACGAATTTCCTGGTAAAAAATTGTATCGCGGTATTGCTTACCTACCATTGATTATTCCTGATATTGCGATCGCAGTGGCTACCCTAGTCTGTCTAGCAGCCTTTGCCATACCTTTGAGTTTGTGGACGATAGTTGCAGCACATATAGTATTTTGTCTGGCTTACGTCGGACTTGTAGTTGCTTCCCGACTGACTAATTTAGATCCCCACTTAGAAGAAGCAGCACTAGATTTAGGCGCGACACCAACGCAAGCATTCATCAAAGTATTGTTACCTCAATTAATGCCTGGGATTGTCGCTGGTTGTCTCTTAGCTTTTGTCCTCAGCTTAGATGACTTTCTCATTGCCAGTTTTACTGCTGGTAGCGGTTCTAACACCCTACCAATGGAAATTTTTAGCCGCATTAGAACTGGAGTCAAGCCAGATATTAATGCTTTGAGTGTAATGTTAATTTCTGTATCTGCGATCGTTGCTTTTGTAGCTGAATTGCTTCGTGCTTCTGGAGAGAATAAAAACTTCAAATAAGAGTTAAATCAATTTTTGCTGGCATCAGATACCAATTTGAAAAAAGAATGCGACATTTGTAGAGACGCGATTCATCGCGTCTTTACCCAAGGATGTGTTGCAATCATTAATTGAATTGGTATTAATTTTGGATAAAGTCGAGCTAAGAGGTTGTTTGAAAAGTCGTTAGCTGTGATTTTCAGCACCTCTTGATCCCCCCTAGCCCCTCTTAAAAAGCTGTTATTACATAAAAACATAAAACAAATTGATAGACTTGTAGTTTTATTTTGCTGTGGATTCTTTTGTTGTTGATGACGACGTTAGCAGCATCTACATAATGCTTCAGGGGTAACAGGTCTTTGAGAGCTAGTTGATGATGAACAGCATTAAACCTAACAACTTATTCGCTGAATTCTACTCGTATAATCTACTGCGAAATTCGCTCAATACACTACAGTCAAATCCTGAATCTGTTAGCTCTAAACCAAGTGCATATTTCCAATCTATTCGACTCCTTACTGCATCTGCCGCTTGTCTATCTGTTAACCATAAAGGCAAATTGCATGACTGTAATTAATGCCAGTTTCCCTGGAGACATTGCTGATTGTCCTCATCTGGCTGGGAATAGGACGGTAAACTCTCTATCTGCATATAACATATAACACTCTTTATTCATCGTACATTTTCATGTACATATTCCCTTTTGGGAATGACGCACATGCTATTTGTGCTGTTTGTTCTGGTATTTCCCATTGATTTTTTGCATGCAGTGTCATACACAGATACCACAAGTTACTCTACTTTTTGTATCTTCTGACCTACTGCTCTAAGCCGTATTAGGGGGTAAGACCCCCTATTCGCCAGCTGTATCCGTAAAAGTTGTCGGGGATCTAAGCCTTTAGTAGAGGTGATTCACCTACTCATTATCTTTATTACCTACCAGGAACCTTCAAGCCTCGACGCTCAAGGATTTGTCGCACTTCTGGGCTGGGAGTGTAGTTATACCCGTAGGAGGACTTCTCAGAGTCGTCCATGATTTGAGGTGTAAGCAATACAATCACCTCATTGCGCTGATTCTGTCTGTTTGTATTTCTAAACAGCGAACCAATCAGCGGAAGATCACCCAAAATAGGAATCTTAGAGACAGTTGTCCGGTCTGCATCTTGAATGATGCCTGAAAGAATTAGTGTTTGACCATCTCGCAGGCGAATCGAGCCAGAATTAAGAGAGCGCTCAGATACCAAGAATATTTGTTGGCTACCACCTCCTCCAACATTGATGGTAGCTGGAGCTTGGGGTGCTTTGACAACAGGAGCCACCGATAGAGAGACAAAACCGTTATCGTCAATCCGCTCAATTTTGACAGCTAAGGTTAAACCTACTCGGTCTTTTTCCGCTGAAATCGTTTCTGTAGCAATATTCGCATCGCGAACGATTTCCCTTTTAATATTACCTACCACTTCCTGAGTCAGGTTGACATTAGCGGTTTGACCTTCTTGCACAATTAAGGTCGGGTCTGTCAAAATCTTGGCATTGCCATTTTGGACTTGAGCCTGCAAGCTAGCGAGAAGACGTTTAGGGAACTGTAATAAACTTGGCAAAGATGCAACAGCTGAACCAAGAGTACCTGGTACAATACTGGATGTGCCATCGGCGTTCCTTGTAATGATGTTATCGGTTGCTGGGGTGATACTAGAAAAACCTGGTTGTAGGGGGTTGCCAGTAGGCGCAACAGGTTGATAAAATACGCCAGCTCCTGAATTTTGAACTCTAAAGAGATTGCCATTCGCGTCTACTACAGTTGTACCTGGGGTAGTTCCTGGAATAGCTACGTTTGTGTTGGGGTTAACGAAAGGCGTTCCCGTAATGGGATTCGGAATGACAGGTGTACTAGTCACACTAGTTGATGCTTCAGCTCTTGTAGCTGGTCTCGAACCGCCAAAATTCAGAGATGCTGCACCGCCATCATTTGTAAAGTAATTGTTGCCAACCCCAAAAGAAAAGCTAGTGTTCTGGTCTTGGGTGTTCAACAGGTTAACATCAATAATCTTGACATTGACTACTACTTGACGACGGCGGATATCAAGCTGAGTTAATTGAGCCATTGCCATTTCAACTAGCCTGGGAGGGCCAATCAAAGTTAGAGAATTAGTACGCTCATCCCCTAATGCCTGTAAACCTCTAAGTAATGGGTTAGAGTCTGTAAAAGTAACCCGTTGAGTTTCAACTCTGGTTTCTGTAGTCGTCTGAGTTTGGGTGATAGGCGCAGCTCCAGCCCCAACAGGCACAGCATTAACACTGGTAACTTGTCGTTCTCGGCTGACGGCACTTTCTGCGCCTAAGCCAACCAAAAAATTCAGGGCGACTCCCACTGTTACCTGATTGAGTCGCAGGCTACGCATAATCATGTCACGAGTCGAATTAGGTAGTTTAGGCCCAACAAAAACCGTGCGATTACTGCGGTTAGCTTCCAAACCACTCAGGCGTAAGACGTAGTTAAACACATCTTGCACTGGCTCGTTTTCTATATCTAACGAGATTGTTTGAGAAACTGCTGGTGCATTAGCAGCACCTTGTTCACCTCCGATATAAGCCAGGTTCAAATTAGCCGCGCGGGCAAGCAGTGACAAAACCTCACGCACTGGCGCATCTCGCAGAACTAGACGAGGAACACGTTCCTGAGTTCCCAAGTCTAGTGTACTAGGAGAAGCATCGGTATTGGAGATGGCAATATCTCCCACTGGTGGGGCGACTGCTCTAGGTAAGAACGGTGGAGCCTGACTTAGAGGTTGACCTGGGCCAGCAGCTTGTGCAGGTTGTCCGTCAATGGTGACTTGCGGGTTGGGAACGAGAACGCTTGGTTTTTGACCAGGTTGGGCTGGAGTCGTAACAGGCGGTGCTGTGAAAGTTTGGGCTGTTGCCGTTGGTACTGACACTATAGTGCCTGACGATGGGCTAAAGCTGAGTGTAATTCCATTTGGCGATCGCATCACGGGTTGACTGCCTGGTGTATTGTTGCTGCCAGTTACCGTGACCCGAATACTATTAGCATCAAGCTGACTAACCTCAACAGAGGCAATTCCTGGGGCTGGGTTATCTTGACGAAAACCATTGCCTTGTGGTAATCGTAATTGAGTGTTGATAATATCAGCGACTAAAGCCTTGCCTCTTTTTGTAGTGAAAACTTGGGGGCGTGACCCAGAAGAAGTTTTCAAAGCAACGTTAATTCCACCATTAACTGGATTTAGTTTGACATCAGTAACTTGACTCATTTGGGCCAAGACTGGTTGAGCTGCCAAAAATACAAAAGCGGCAGTACCTAAAATAAAACTATTACCGTGAAGCTGTTTCACAGTTCATTCCTCACCTTATAAAACCTTGTTTACCAACAATTAATTTTGAGTGTTTAGAAACCTCATGCCTGTTGTTTCTCCCAGGGCGAGACGTGCGCGTAGCTTGCTTTCCCGCAGTAATACAAGTCGGGCATTGCCCACTCAACGCACTGGCTCTACACGAGACTTTACCCACCTCCGTGGGTTTCAAACTTTCAATTTTTTCTTAGTTTGCGGCAGCAGACTACCCACGTTTGTGTCGCTGCGAATTCTATTTTTCCTAGCCCTAATTTGACTACTTTTTCGGAGCTGCTAAAGCTGCTGCTGCTGCTATTTGTTCTGGACTAAGTGGCATCAATACCTGTAACTGGAATGATGTATTAATCGCTGCTGGGCCAACCTGCATCGGCGTTTTATCTAATGGGGATCTTGACTCTGCTGGAGCCAAGGTTGCTTGATAATCTTTAACTATTAACAAAGGCTGTAACCGCTCAATGTTACGAATTATAGATTGTGTTTGTTCATAAGTTGCTGTAATGTCGGCACTGACAGTACTGCGTTGCAGCTTGCCGTTAACCTGTAGTCCTAGACTTCCATCGGTAATCGGTTCTGGTTTTTGAGAAATCGGCACATATCTCTTCAGTTTGGCTCTGACTCCATTCATAGAAGTTGAAGTATTGCCAGACTCAATTAAGCGGTTTAAATCCAACAGCAATGTATCTAAGGTTTTTTCGTTAGCAAATAAACTTAAAACCTGAACTTTTTGCTGCTTTGCCTGTGCTAGTTCCTCTTTTACTTTGTCAATCTGTTTGATATTGGCTTTTTTTTGTTCAATTTGCGCTTGCAGTTCGGAATTTTTGGCTTGCTGCTGCTGATAACTTTCCCAAGCTGGCATCAGCAGATTTAACAATATATAACCTGCTCCCGCTAAACCAATCACCCCCACTAAAATCCCAATAATTTTTGGTGTGAAGGCAATACCAAATAACACCGGTGAGGCTGGCGCTGCCTGATCGAATTCCCCACCTTGTTCGGCAAAATTTAAATCATCACTCAGCGTCATTTTGAAATGACTCCTGTTTGTTGCATATTACGAATTCGAGTCACTAACCCCACTGTGCCTTTTTTTTCCAACTCCCTGATTAATTCCGACGCTGGAACGTCGTTCATACTCGATTGAATAGTGTATTTAACTACTTGGGGTGGTTTAATTATTACATCATTAGAAGATTGACCCACACCTGGCGTTAAGGGAGCATCTACTAACGCTGCTGTCAGAATTCTGGTTTCTGTGGACTTCAAAAACTGAGACTGTTGTAAACTCAATAAGAAATCATTGACATCATTAAAAGAACGAGCCAATCCGTTAATTTCTAATCCCCCTGCGGGATTATTTGGTGGCTGACCTGCCGCTACTGCAACGGGTGGGATTTGCCTGATGCTCTCGATTTGCACTGTCGTTGGGATGCGATCGCGCAAATCTTGCAACATTGCTGACCAAGGACGAATCTGGTCAAATACAGTTACTAAAGCTTGGGTTTCGCCTTTAACTGCGTTCGTCTCGCCTTTAATTTTGTTGAGATTTCCTATTTCTGTATCTAATCTCTTGCTTTCTTGGTCTAGTTGTGCTATTTGACCATCTAATTCAACAATCTTCCCTTGCAACAACCACCAAGCAACCCCCAATAAAGCAGGAAGACCAATACCTACTGCAACTCCCACATACACTAGTGTCAAATCTCCCGTAGGAAATTTTAGGCCTATTCCTCCTTTTCTCTCTGGCTTTTTCTGGTATGCTGGGCGGTCTTTAAGAAAGTTAACATCTAGGCTGTACATTTTATTACACCTCCCGCATTCCTAGACCGAGTACGATCGCCAAACCAGAGCGTTGTACTTGTGGATATTTATCAGTGTCCACTTCCAAAGATAAAGACCCGATTGGATCTATTTGGGAAGTTGGCAAACTCAATCGTTGGGTAAAGAATTCATCTAGCTGTTGGAGTCCACCTCCTGGCCCAGCTAATAAAATCTGCGCTACCTCCAAATTTTCACTTTGATTCAAGTAAAAATCGATGGAACGGCGCAGTTCATCCGTTAGTTCTCCTAAGACTCTCAATATGGCAGCCATGCCAGGATCGATTTCGGTAACGCCAGTTTTACCGCCGTCTATGGGAGTTGCGGGAATAACCATTCCGTGTAACATTTCCATATCTCGTGATGTAGGTAAGCTCATTGCCCTTGCTAAGGCAGTTTGCATTTGATAAGTCCCAATTGGGACTGTGCGCGAAAATTGCGGTACTCCGTTAACGATGATGGCGATTTCTGTACTGTCGAACTCGATATCAACTAGTACTGCTGCTTCTTGCGGCCCAAATTGTCGCAGTTGTTCACGAATAGTCCGAATCAGAGCAAAACTGTTAATTTCTAAAACATCAATTTGTAATCCTGCTTGCTCGAATGTACTTATATAGGTATCCGTTATCTCCTTACGGGTGGCAACTAGGAGTACGTGTACTTTTTCAATACCATCTTCATCTACAAAATACCCAAGTTTCTGATAATCTACATCAGCCTCTTCACGAGGATAGGGTAAATATAAACCTGCTTCATGGTTCAGCACCATTTCTCGCAGTTCTTTATCATCTAACTCTGCTGGCACTGGTATAATCCGAACGATAGAATCTCGTCCGGGGACACCAGTAGCAACGCGAGAAGTTTTGATTTTGCTCTCAGCTAGCGCTTGCTGGATTAATTGCGCCATTGCTGGAGGGTCGCTGATTTGACCATCGGTAACTATCCCTTCTGGAACTGCTACCGATGTATAGATTTCTAATTTCAAGCCTTGACCCTGCTTGCGTAGCTGAACTACATTCACCCGTTCGGGAGCAAGTTCAATGCCTACCCCTTTTTTCGATTTGCCAAACAGACTATTGAAGCTTTTTACCACAGTTTTGCCCGCTGGACTGCTAAATTGAAAATTTAAATTTGTTGCAGTAAAGGCGTTATATATTACGTCTTTACGGGTAATTTATTTAGCCTATAATCTCAACAATTGTGTCTAAGCTTTTCACACTGATCAAGCGTAAAAATACTGGGAAAATGATTCAATTGCGAAAATTTAAACAACTTGTTGCTTTGGTACTGCTTGGCTTATTAACCAGTTGGATTGTAAGTTGCAGCACAGGTAATGTTAATACAAGTACAAAACAAGCGGCTTCAGGAGTGGGAACTGTTGAGTTTTGGACAATGCAACTCCAACCTCAATTTACCGACTACTTCAAAAGCCTAATTGCGAACTTTGAATCGCAAAATCCAGGTATAAAGATTAACTGGGTCGATGTACCTTGGGCGGCAATGGAGAACAAAATATTAACAGCTGTCTCCGCAAAAACGCCACCTGATGTAGTTAACTTGAATCCGGGTTTTGCTTCTCAACTTGCCGGACGAAATGCCTGGTTAGATTTAGATGCGAAAGTCCCGAATGATGTACGTTCCTCCTATCTGCCGAATATCTGGAAAGCAAGCATACTAAATGGTAAGAGTTTTGGGATTCCCTGGTATCTCACCACACGGTTAACCATTTATAACACTGATTTATTAAAACAGGCAGGTATCAATAAAGTCCCTGCAACCTACGCAGAATTGGCACAAGCCGCACAACAAATTAAAGATAAGACGGGTAAATATGCCTTTTTTGTAACTTTCGTACCGCAAGATTCCGGTGAAGTGCTGGAATCTTTCGTCCAAATGGGAGTCACCTTAATAGATACTGAGGGTAAAGCGGCGTTTAATTCAGCACAAGGTAAAGCCGCGTTTCAGTATTGGGTAGACTTGTATAAAAAAGGGTTGCTTCCGAAAGAGGTTTTAACCCAAGGACATCGCCACGCGATCGATTTATACCAATCTGGAGAGACTGCCTTTTTAGCTTCTGGGCCAGAGTTCCTGAAAACGATCGCAAATAATGCCCCAAAAATTGCTCAAGCTTCGGGAATAGCACCTCAACTCACTGGTGACACAGGTAAGAAGAATGTCGCGGTGATGAATATAGTTATTCCCCGCGATAGCAAACAACCAGATGGCGCTGTGAAGTTTGCTTTATTTGTCACCAATGACGAAAATCAGTTAGCCTTTGCTAAAGCTGCAAATGTCCTACCTTCTACAATCAAAGCATTGTCTGATAGTTACTTTAAAGATGTTCCAGCTAATGCTTCAACAATAGAAAAAGCGCGAGTTATGAGTGCTAAAGAACTCCCAAAGGCAGAAATATTAACCCCTACCTTGAAGGATTTCAATAAACTGCAAAAGGCTGTTTACGAGAACTTGCAAGCAGCAATGTTAGGAGAGAAGACTGTAGATAAAGCTGTTGAGGATGCGGCGCAGGAGTGGAACAATAGATAGATAAATTCGTAATTCGTAATTCGTAATTATGATTTACGAATTATATTTGGTGTTTGCTAAAAAGTCGCCTACTAAATAAAGGGAACCGCACAAAACGATTAAATCTTCTGTGGTGGTGGTTGAGGTTGCGGCTTCTAGTGCTGTGAATAAATCTGGATGGATTTGGCGATCGCTTAATTCGGGGCAGAGGTTGTAAGCTAGGTTTGATAATTCCTGTAAATCGGCGGAAGTTCTACCTGGCCAGGGTTCTACTGGTATCGGCACTAAATAAAGGCGATCGCCTGGTCGCAGTAATGCGGTAAAAATATCAGTATGATCCTTATCGGCAAACATTCCCATCACCCAATTGACAGGCTTGTGGTTAACTGCGTCTAAGCTATCAACATACTGGCGGAGAACTTGGGCGGCGGCGGTATTATGAGCGCCATCAAGTAATAATTTATGGTTTTTCCAAGTAGTCCATTGCATCCGCCCCGGCCATTTAGTTTTTGCTATGCCGTGAATTATGGCTTCTTCTGAAATCTGCCAACCCTGTTGTTGGAGAATTTCTAAAGCTGCTAAAGCCAAAGCTGAATTAGTTAACTGAATCTGTCCCGCTAACGGCAATGGATATTTAATAGAGTGATGGGCTGATTCTTTAATTTCCCCCTCTGCCCCTCTGCCCCTCTGCCCCTCTGCTTCATATATATACTCTGCCCATCCTGTAGCGATTTGACGGGAGGGTTGGGGTGTAAAAAGTGGGCATTGTAATTCTAAAGCACGCGATCGCACTACTTTCTCTGCCTCTGGTGGCAATGTCCCAACCACAACGGCACATCCAGGTTTGAGAATACCTGCTTTTTCTCTAGCAATATCAGCAACAGTAGGGCCTAGTTGCTGCCAGTGTTCGCGGCTAATAGAAGTAATGAGCGTAACTAGCGGTTCCAAACAGACATTGGTTGCATCTAAGCGCCCTCCTAGTCCGACTTCTACCACAGCTATATCAACTTGTTGCTGGGCAAAATATAACCAAGCAGCCGCCGTAATTACTTCAAACTGAGTTGGCGGCTCGTCATCAGGATGAATAGCTGTTTGGACTTTTTGGAATAATTGGCTCAATTCCTCAGAGGAAATTGGCTGTTCATTCAGGCAAATACGTTCTGTCCAATCAACTAAATGGGGGGAAGTGTAACGTCCTGTCCGATAACCAGCCTCAGTGAGTACCGAGGAAAGATAGGCACAGACTGAACCTTTGCCATTAGTGCCAGCAACATGAATTATCGGGACTTGGTAATGGGGATTGCCAAGATTTGCCAATAGATTGACAATGCGATCGAGTCCCAGATGGACACCAAAGCGTTGCAGGGGTTGTATTACAGAATCGATATTCAAGGAAGGGTGTGTGGGATGAGGGAGACAAGGGAGACAAGGGAGACAAGGGAGACAAGGGAGACAAGGGAGACAAGGAGATAAATAAAACTCCTAACTCCTAATACCAATTCTCTGTAAGCTTGCACTTAATAATTACTACTTCTTTCTTGGCGTACTTGGCGTACTTGGCGGTTCGTTTAATAAATACTAAGTGCATCTTTATAGCGAATTAGTATAACTCTTAACTCAGCACTCCTAACGCTCCATGTCTCATTAATTGATATGAATAAAAACGACTGCCTCTGTGAAGAGAAACAGTCGGGTAAAAAATGATGATATTGAGCCTAATTTAAGCTTCTCTATCCAAAAAGCCTTGAATTTGTCTTAAGGCCGCAGCGCCAATATTAAACACTGCCCAGCTAGCAGCAATGGCAACTGGTGCTAAAACGATCGCTATACGGAAATCGATATCCATATCTAAGAACCCCTCTCTTAAGTAGAAATTAAAGTTTTGTCAACTGCTCTCATTTTTATTTTTAGCTGAAGTGGGCAATTTTTCCAAATCGAAATGTAAAGAATGTTTAAATTATGGGGCATTGGGCATTGGGAATTGAGCATTAATTATTTCTTCCTTGCTCCCTTACTCCCCACTCCCAACTCCCTAAGACTTGCTAAAACCAATATCAGTACCTTTACCAGCATGAACTAAAGCTAACTTTTGGTAACGTTTAGCGTGTTCAATCAGTTCTGCGGCTTCAATATCTGTTACTTGGCGTAATACTTTACCAGGAATACCGACAACTAGGGATAAAGGCGGTACATTTTTAGTTACGACTGCGCCAGCACCAATAATACTACCAGCGCCCACTCGTACCCCATCTAAAATCACTGCGCCAATGCCAATCAAACTTCCCCGCTCAATGTAAGCAGAATGTATGACAGCGCGATGCCCTACGGTAACATGATCTTCTAAGATTGTTGGAAAACCAGCATCACCATGTAAAATTGCACCATCCTGAATATTTGTGCATTCGCCAATTTCAATCAGTTCTACATCTCCCCTAACCACTGCTCCATACCAAATGCTCGCTCCTGTTGCTATATTTACCGAACCCATAACAACAGCATTGCTCGCAATGAAGGCAGCTTGAGAAAAATCAGGAGATGTCCAGTAAGAAGCGGTAGACACGATAGAATATGAATATTGTACCCAGGAACACTGGAGAAACACCAACCTTCGAGGCTGGTTGCACAACCAGGATATCACAGTGTCAAGCCTCTACGCTGAGGAAAACACTAGCGAACAATGTTCCTGCCGCAACACCGTGTCTATGCAGCAGTGAGCAAGTAACTCAAAGTGGTTGAGCCGAAGTGTATAATCCAACCCAGTAGTGCTGGTGATGACAAAATTATGTTTGTACGCACTTCATGATGAATCCAGGTTTGCAGTACCCGATGTTTGGGCCGGAAATACAGTGTCCCCATTGTCGCCAGACTATTCCGGCGCTGACACTAACAGATACCTATTTGTGTCCTCGTCATGGCGCGTTTGAGGCTAATCCTAAAAATGGAGAGTTAATCCATTTGCAATCGGGCCGTCATTGGCGGAGGTGGAATAATGAATGGTATAGACAACACACTCATCCTGATGGTATTCGCTTTGAAATTCACGAAGCATTAGATAAGCTCTATACCCAAGGCTTTCGAGCAACACGAGTGGTTATTGCCCGACGCTATCAGGAGTTGATGAGTGGCTATTTAGAACGCAGCACACCTTGGCGTGCTGGACAACCAGAAGCTACGGCTGCGCGTTTATATGGCTTACCCGTGGAGTTTAGCCCCGATACTTCAGAAGATGACTGTTGGGAAGTGATTAATTTCGACTTGGAAAAAGAGCCTGGTGTCCCTGTACGCTACCCTTATTTCAGGTTGTTTGAGTAATGGTCATTTGTCATTAGTCATTTGTCATTAGTGAATAACCAAGGACAAATGACTAAGGACTAAGGACTAAGGACTAATATGCACCACGTTTCTATTCGGACTGCGAATATTCATCGAGCGATCGCTTTCTACGAACTTTTAGGGTTTACAATTTCAGAACGTTTTACCACAGGCTACACCCTAGCTTGCTGGATGGAAGGATTGGGCGGCAGAATTGAACTTATCCAAATTCCCGAACCAAAACCAGCCCCAGATGCCTTTGCTGATGAACATTATGTGGGATATTATCATCTCTCGTTCGATTTAACTGAAATTACACCAGATTTACCTAGTTGGTTGACAAATTTACAAGAACGTGCATTACTAGCTGCTGAGAGTCAAACCGAAGAATTACAACCGTTGAAGGTGCTTTTAGAACCGACACAACAGCAAATAGGCGATCGCATTTACGAAGTGGCTTTTATCGCCGATACTGATGGTTTACCTCTAGAATTCATTCGGGTTTTAGCAAAACTCCCATAATTTAGCTTTTTTATGACCTTTATTGCTAATATATTGTTTTTCTATATTGTTACCGAAGTCACAGATTTTTTTACCAGATTGAAGTGTAGTCACTCACGAAAATAATTATGTAACTTAATTTACAGGTATATTTGCTAAATACATGTATGCATTTTCCAAATTTTATTCCAAATTTTATAAATATCCCTTGCCGTTATTACTTTTAAGTTTATGGCTAGTAGCAGTTTTTTTGTTAAGCGATCGACCTGCTCATAGCCAACATTCAGTTATATCTAACAAAGAAAAATATCAGTCAACCTTGCTAACAAAAACAATAATGTCCTCAACACTGACAGAAAATGTCCGTAAGACAGTGCTGGAGAATGGTCTAACTGTCCTGACAAAGGAAGTACATACTGCGCCAGTGGTGACGGTGCAGGTGTGGTACAAGGTTGGCTCACGTAACGAAGAAGCGGGTGTAAATGGCATTGCCCACCAGTTGGAACACATGATGTTTAAAGGCACTTTAAATCGTCCAATTCAATTTGGACGTTTGTTTAGTGCTTTAGGTAGTGATTCTAATGCTTTTACCAGCTATGACCAAACTGCATATTACGGTACTGTGGAACGAAACAAGCTGAAAGCGCTCTTGATGCTGGAAGCAGACAGAATGCAAAATTGCCAGATTGAGCCAGAGCAATTAGCGAGTGAGAAGCGGGTAGTAATTTCGGAGTTGCAGGGTTACGAAAATAGTCCAGAATATCGCCTCAACCGCGCCGTCATGCAAGCGGTGTTTCCCAATCATGCTTACGGGTTGCCTGTAGGTGGTACTAAAGCTGATGTCGAGAAGTTTGAAGTTGAGCAGGTAGAAAAATATTACCGCAATTTTTATACTCCCGATAATGCCGTCTTAGTGATTGTTGGAGATTTTCAAGCTGCAAACACTCTCGAAACAATTAAAGAGGTGTTTGGCAAATTACCGAGGCAGGAGGCAGAGGGCAGGGGGCAGGAGGCTGGAGTTTCTCCCTCATCTCCATCACTCAGCACTCAACACCCAGCACTCAGCACTCCCATAGTATTGCGAGAACCGGGAGCAGGGCGGCTGTTACAAGTTGTGTATCCGCTACCGGATGCAAATCAACCGGATGTCCCGGCGCTGGATGTGATGGATTACATCTTGACAGAGGGACGGAATTCTAGACTTTATCAGGCATTGGTGGAATCAGGTTTAGCTAGTGAAGTTACAGCATCCGTTACTAGTTTGCGAGAATCTGGCTGGTATGAGGTGTTGGTAACGGCTGGAGCTAAACAAGATTTGAAAAAAATTGACTCAATGTTGAGTAGCGCGATCGCTAATGTAGCAGAAAAAGGTGTAACTTCTGAGGAAGTTGAACAAGCCAAAACTCAGTTAGCAGCAGATGTAATTTTGAGTAACCGTGATATCACCTCTCAAGCGATGCGATTGGGCACTGATGAGACAACTGTTGGTGATTATCGCTACACAGACCGCTATTTAGCAGCTGTTCGTCTGGTGAAGCCGACAGATATTGTAGCTGTAATTAAAAAATATCTGACAAAAGAAGCGCGGACAGTCGGCTTTTTTGAACCAACCGAGAAGCGGATAACAGAAGTTGCTGATAAACCAGACTCAGCCCAAACTACAGAAAATTTTTCTCCTGGCGCACCTGTGCTTTTTTCTGAGGTGGTGAAATACTTACCGTCTGTAGATTTGGCTATAGATGCAATTGCCCAACTCTTACCAGATGAATTTAAATTTACCAACGGACTGCGGATATTACTGTTAACCGACAGGAGTACTCCCACTGTCACCTTGAGCGGTTATATTCAAGCTGGGACGGAATTCGATCCAGATAATCAAGCTGGATTAGCTGCTTTTGTGGCAGATAATTTGCTAAATGGCACTAAGAGCAAGGATGTTTTAACTATTGCTAAAGTCTTAGGAGAACGAGGAGCAAGTCTAGACTTTCAAACCTACCGCGAAGGTGTGCATATCGAAGGTGATAGTTTAGCAGATGATTTGCCGATACTCCTAGAGATATTGGCAGATGTGGTTAAAAATAGTAACTTTCCAGTCAAAGAATTGGAACTGCATCGCCAACAAACTTTAACTGATTTGCAACAGGAATTAGATGAGCCATCAGAAGTAGCCAGAAGGGTATTTGTTCAGTCAATTTACCCGAAAAAACATCCCTTACATACTTTTCCTACAGAGGAGAGTATACAGCAGATTCAGCGCCAGGATGCGATTGATTTCAAAGCTAAACATTATCGTCCAGATACGACAGTGCTAGCGCTGGTGGGAGATTTTGATCTAGACAAAGTGCGATCGCTGATTAAAAATAAGTTTGGAGACTGGGAAGTTAGCGGCCAAGCACCCACATTAAAATATCCTCCGGTGTCTCTACCACAGAAAATAGTCAGTATCAACCCAGTTTTACCAGATAAAACCCAAGCTGTAACATATATGGGTTATACAGGCATTAACCGTTACGATCCTCGGTTTCATGCAGCCTTAGTATTGAACCAGATATTGGGAGGAGATACCTTATCTAGTAGACTAGGTGCAGAAGTGCGCGATCGCCAAGGTTTGAGCTATGGAATTTATAGCTCCTTCCAAGCTGGGAAGAATGCGGGTACATTTTTGATAGAAATGCAAACTAGTCCTGAAGATAGCAGTAAAGCGATCGCTAGCACCCGCCAAATTCTACAGCAAATCCATCAACAAGGTGTAACTGCACTAGAAGTAGAAACAGCAAAACGCACTCTCATCAGCAACTACAACGTTTCCCTAGCAAACCCAGAGGAATTAACAGATAGAATTCTGATGAATCAGGTGTACGGACTAGATAAAAGAGAATTGCACTCGTTCACTGATAAAATCCAGCAAGTCACCCTTAGCCAAGTTAATCAAGCGGCTCGTGAGTTACTCCACCCAGATAAAATCGTAGTTGTTACTGCTGGCCCATCTGTGTTACCAGAGTGTTGAGGTCGAACAATGCTTTTATCCATTAAGACAAAGTTAAAACTAAGTAGAAAACAAGAAACAATGATGAGTAAACACGCAGGTATTGCGAGGTTTACTTATAACTGGGGTTTAGCGACTTGGAATAATCTTTATAAAGATGGATTAAAGCCTAACAAATACATCCTTAAAAAGTTCTTTAACAACCACGTCAAACCTGAGTTTACATGGATTAAAGAAACTGGTATTTGTCAGAAAATAACTCAATATGCCTATGCTAGGGTAGCTAATCTCAGGAAGGATACGATCAATCAAATCACTACTTTCTTATGCAAAAACCACGCAAAAATAGTAGTAGAAGATTTAAACGTTTCTGGGCTGTTGTCCAATCATAAATTAGCACAAGTAATTGCTGATTGCAGTTTTCATGAGTTCAAAAGGCAGTTGGAATATAAAGCTAAAAAGTTTGGTTGTGAAATAATCATTGCTAGTCGTTGGTTCCCGTCAAGCAAAACCTGTTCAAATTGTGGTCATGTTCAAGATATGCCACTTAAAGAAAGAACCTACAATTGTAAAAATTGCGGTCACTCGATGGATAGAGATTTAAATGCCGCGATTAATTTATCACGTTTGGCTAAAGCGTGAAAGCTTACCGAGGGATAACCGCTCCCATGCTCCCATTGAAGTAAGAAGTAAATGTCTAGACTTGTCTAGTATTTATATAGCAGAAAAGTATTAGGTAGAGATAAGCCACTGGCATGGATAATATAAAGAATAGGTAAAGTGGTTTTTCCCGCAACCTATCAATTATTCCTGCTCATCAGCATTGCCTTTTGAGAATTAGTGATGAAAATTTATAACTGTTTTTACGAAATTGTAATTAAATCCCTTACTTTCCCAATACCTGCTTGGCTACAAATATTACGGCGTAACTACGTGATATTAACGTTACTCCTAGCTCTAAATTTCATCGCTGCTACTCCAGCAATGGCGGCGAATTTGTCTGGTGATTTGCTCAAGCAACCAGCTATAGAAATTACAATTAGCTTGGGTAATTCAGCTAACGAACTCAAGTTTGAGCCAAATCATTTGGAATTTGAGGTTGGTAAACGCTATCAACTACAGCTTAATAATCCCAGCCAACTGAAGCACTATTTTACCGCTAAAGATTTTACCGATGGCATCTGGACACAAAAAGTCCAAGTAGAGAAAGTAGAAATCAAAGGAGCCATTCACGAACTGGAACTCAAACCCGGTGGTGAAGCCGAATGGGTATTTGTCCCCCTGAAATCTGGTACTTATGGCTTACGTTGTACAATACCGGGACATACAGAAGCAGGTATGACTGGAGAGATTGCCATCAAAAATTAAATTCTCTGCGTACCTATGCGTTTAAATTTCAACCCTCAATTCATCACAATTTTAGACCAAACTGTACTAACTCCCATAGTGTTAAATTATAGATATTATTTCTCAATTAATCTAGAGAAAGCATTCATACTTCAGCGTCAAAGCCACCAGTAATTATTAATTTCCCATGAACATTTTCAGTAACTTACTTTCTCAAGCTACTCAACCAGCACCAGCGAAAAAACAGCGCCGAGGAATTGAAATTAAATCGCTGCGTGAAATTGAAATTATGCGGCAATCATCGGCAATTGTCGCAACTGTCTTAAAAGAAATTGCCGAGTTAGTAAAGCCAGGAATGACCACGGCTGATTTGGATACTTATGCAGAAAAACGTATCCGCGAAATGGGTGCAACACCAAGTTTTAAAGGATATCACGGTTTTCCAGGTTCTATTTGCTCCAGCATTAATAATGAAGCAGTACATGGCATTCCTAGCCCCAAGAAAGTGATTCGCGTTGGGGATGTATTAAAAGTAGATACGGGCGCTTATTACCAAGGTTTTCATGGTGATTCTTGCATTTCAATTGCTGTTGGAGAAGTGACGCAAGAAGCTGCTAAATTAATTCGCATAGCAGAAGAAGCTTTATATAAAGGCATTGAACAAGTTAAGGCTGGTGTATATCTTCTTGACTTAGCTGGAGCAATTGAAGATCATGTGAAATCTAACGGTTTTAGTATAGTCGAAGAATTCACTGGACACGGTGTCGGTCGTAACCTGCATGAAGAACCTTCAGTATTCAACTATCGTACTCGTGAGATGCCAAATGTTAAACTCCGGGCGGGAATGACGCTGGCAATTGAGCCAATTTTAAATGCGGGTTCTAGACACACGCGGACATTATCTGACCGTTGGACAGCAGTCACTATGGATAATTCTTTGTCGGCTCAATTTGAGCATACAGTTTTGGTAACGGAAACTGGTTATGAGATTTTGACTGACCGTTCTAAGTTGTAATTGTTAGTTGTAATTATCTGTTGTTGAGAGGTGAAGCGTCCAAAGATGACGATTTACCTCTTTATTTTTTAACGTATAGGTTTGTAAAGGTAAGTAAAATTATCCTAGACGATGAAATTTATTACGGATAAGGTAGGAAAAACATTCGTATTTATTCAAAAATGACAAGTTTTTTTGAACCTATACCTCACATTTCTTTTGCTATATTTTATCTATGGGTTTGTACTCTGAATTTGTTACCAATAGCAAGCGCTGCAACTCCCAAAAGTGCTAAGAAACAAGTAACTTGTCAAGCCAAGAAACTAGGATATGATGAAGCACTTCTGTTATATCTAAGAAAACCGCAAGGAGAATTTGAAGATGGAGGTGCAATTAATATATACGAAGACGCAAAGTTAAAAGTACTAGCGAAAGGTATTGAAAACTGGATTTACATTAGCGTTATTGATGCAAATAGTCCTAAACAAAAAGGCTTAGAAGGTTGGATGCGTAGTAGCAGCCTAAAATGTAGTAGCAATGTAGCTCAGGTTAAACCCGCACTCTGCGAAGTAACTGGATTGCAATCAGGGCAATTAGCTTTGCGTGCCACAGCTGGCGGAAAGCCAACAGCAGGTTTAGACAATGGCAACAATATCACATTACTTAAGCCTGACGTTGTATCACTTCAAGGTCGCCCAACACCTTGGGTTAACGTGCGTGTTACTAATAGTTCAAACAACAGAATTGTCGGAAGGGAGGGGTGGATTAATTCTCAATATATAGATTGCTATAGCAAAGAAAGCAATGATGCAATAAGTTATCCGTAGAATATTATAGTAGTCTTAAATCATTTGGAAAATAAATTAACCGCAGAGGCGCAGAGAACGCAGAGAGAGGAATTAGAGATTTTCACGACTTATTTAGGATTGCTATAGATAACCGCTATATAGCAATCTTATTTAATTTTTCACAAATGGTTTTGGACTGCTATATTTTATTATTATCTGCATAGTTATTTTTATAAATAGGAAGCATCTCTTTAGCTTGTATAGAGACAGATGTACTCTCTGGAATAGCTTCTAATAAGTTAATTGCTTGCTGTAATTTATCTTGTGCTTGCTGCCTAATTAGTAGTGAATGAGGCGAACTTTGGATAAATAAATTAGCTTCTGTTGCTAGCTTGTGGGCTGATTCTAAGTTTGCTAAGGCTTTCTTTTCAATTAGCACTCTTTGACTGATAGATTTATAGTTAATTTGATAGTAAGCTAATTTATTCTTTGCCAGTTGATAAACTGATGTTTGATTAGGAATGCTATCTAACAAAATTATTGCCTGATACCATTTAGTCTCTGCTTGTTCCCAGACTTTTAGGGGATGCGGTGGCTTTTGAACTAGAGAAGCAGCTTCCATAGCAAGTTTTTGAGCAGATTTTAACTTAGCGATCGCTCCACTATCATCTACGGCGATCGCACTTCCTTTTTGAGTTAAACTTAGACTGTGTTCTCTAAGTTTCCAGCCACCAAAAGTTAAGATTAATAAACTTGAGGCGATAATCAAAGCTGAATATACTATTTTGGGTGTTGAAAACTTTGGTACTCTTTCTACTTTCTGGCTACTAATTGCTTCTTGACTACTTTCCTGTTCAATCTTTTTCAGGGATTGTTCTGCCTGTTGACTTAAAGTGTCACTCTCAATGATTAAAGTAGCAATTTGTTCTTGAAAAAAATCACAATCATTGAGAATATCTGTTAACTCTTGAAATTTTCCCTCACTTGATATGATTAGTTCGTGGTCATCATCTAACCACTCTAAAGCGAAACCAGATTTACCATAAAAAGCTGATACACCTAATAAAATGTTTAATAAATTGCAACTACTTTTAATAGTATTAAAAACATAGTTTATTTTTTGTTTTAGCTGGAGTAATTGTTTTTTACAATCGTCAATTATCTGAATTTGATGTTGTAAAATATGAGATTTACCAAAGTCTAATTTAATTTTTAAACTTTCATTAAGTGTTGTAAATTCATTGGATATACTGAGATGAGTAATATCAGAATTTAGTTGATTTACTAATTGAATATCACTGAGAATATCAGCCACTATTGCTTGCAAAAAATAACCCCATTCAATCCAATCATCAATTTTTAATTGTAAATCAGTCAAGGAAATTTTAGTTTCTGAGTTGCCAAATTTTCCTGCGATCGCTGGATCTACCAATCCTAGATTAGGTATAAATAAAGTAGCTTCTGTAATTAATCGCGGAAGTGTAACGATCGCAGAATTTTTGACGCTCTCAAATCTCAATTCCTGAGCGATTAATTTTTTAATATTCCGTAGTTTTTCCTGAGCATTATTGATCGGGATCATTTGTTCGATGATTTCATTAGAATCGCCAATAGTCAGCTTTAGACTCTGAATCAGTGTTGGCAATTCACTAACAAGTATTTCTAGGTTAGCCATAAATACCCTTTAGGGATTTGTCGAAAGTTTATGCAAAACAATTAAAATGGCTTGCGTAAGAATATAACCACGTCTGTGGCATCTGAGCATCCTAAATAAATCACAAATTTCAGGTAGCTATAAAATGTATAATTCCCATAAATCCGGCTAAAGTAACAATTTTAGTTTCACAATCCCAGAGAAAGACAAAGTTACCCATTCACTAACCCATGAATGAAGTTGATTTAGCATTTACCCCAGCACTCGATTTAGCGCAATTAATTCGTCGCCGCGAAATATCACCACTAGAGTTGGTAGAAATATATTTAGAACGGATTGGGCAATTAAATCCCCAATTAGGAAGTTATTTTACGGTGACGGCAGAATTAGCGATCGCAGATGCCAAAGCCAAAACCGAATTATTGACAACTACCTCAGAACTACCGCCATTTTTTGGCGTACCAATTTCCATTAAAGACCTCAATGTTGTAGCCGGTGTTACCTGTACTTATGGAAATCCGGCATTACTGAACAATGTCCCTAACTATGATGATGGTGTTGTTACCCGGATTAAGCAAGCTGGATTTACAATTCTTGGTAAAACAGCCACTTCCGAATTAGGTTCATTTCCATACAGCGAACCTGCGGGTTTTCCCCCAGCCAGAAATCCGTGGAATTTAGAATATACCCCTGGCGGTTCCAGTGGTGGCGCGGCGGCGGCGGTAGCGGCGGGATTGTGTGCGATCGCTCAAGGTTCTGATGGCGGTGGTTCCATTCGGGGGCCTGCGGCTTGTTGTGGTTTGGTGGGACTCAAACCATCCAGAGGCAGAGTTAGTAAAGCACCCGTTGGCGAACGCCTCGCCGGAATTGCCGCCAACGGCCCCATCGCCCGGACTGTTGCTGATGCTGCTGCCCTTTTGGATGCCATCTCTGGGTATATTACAGGCGATCCTTACTGGTTGCCAGATCCCGAACCATCATTTCTCGCTGCCACTCAAACAAAACTCGGTGCTTTGCGAATTGCCTTTGACACTAGCATTTCTCCTATGGGAGAAGCTGACGCTAGCTGTCAGCAAGGTGTCCGCCAAACAGTCCAGTTATTAGAACAACTCGGCCACCACGTTGAACAAAAATCCCCAGATTTTAGCGGTTTAATTAAACCATTTCAAAGCGTTTGGCAAGCTGGAATTGCGGCGGCGGGACTTCCTGTTGAAGCTTTACAACCGATGAATCGCTGGCTATTTGCACGTACTGGTTCTGTCGGAGAATACCTGCAAGCAGTTTCTCAAATGCAGATAGTGGCACGGCAGATTGTGGCGTTTTTCGATACCGTGGATGTGCTGATATTGCCAGTTTATTTACACTCACCCATCCGCGTTGGGGAATGGGCTTCGCTCAGTCCAGAAGAGACATTTCAAAATATTATTGAGTGGGTTGCTCCTTGTCCACCGGCCAATGCAACTGGACAACCTGCGATCGCAATTCCTGTAGGTTTTGATAGTAAGGGTTTACCCATGAGTGTGCAGCTAATTGGTAAACCTGCGGCTGAAGCTACCCTGATCAGCCTAGCAGCACAATTAGAAGCGGCTAACCCTTGGATTCATCATCGTCCAGCCTTCGCAATATAATGCCAAAATTCTCAAAATGAAAACTACATATTCACTCTAGTTATTTTTCGGAACTTTATTAAGGAGCTTCATCGTGAGTAAAAGTTAAGCAGATAGAAACATTCCCGCAATAAACTGGAGTAAGATCCTATTACAGCCAGTGAACAGAGATTAATTCTATGCCTACTGCACTTTTAAAAAATGGTGAGAGTGTCCAAGTCGCCCTAGAAGACTTAGAGCAGTTCATTCAAGAGAATGAAGAAAACATAGTAGTTCAGCACGTCAAGCGCCGGGGAAAGCTTAGAAGGAAGTTGGCTGAGGTTGAGAACGTTACAGTTCAGCAATAGATAATGACTGTGACGTTCTCATCAGTAAACAGCCATTCCTCTTCTTCTAGCATTTCTTGGCTTTTACCGTAAAAAACACCACACGCTTTAAAGCATTTGTAGTCTGTTTTCGGGTCATCGCTTGGACGTAGGCTATATTCAACTTCTTTCCCCAACTCTATATATACCCATATCCCTGACCTTCCTTGAACTTGACCGTCAACCCAGCCCTCAGAGGCAGACTCCTCGAAGTCCTCACGTGTAACTTTTACTCGTAACATTTTTTGCTTTACCCCTTAATCTTGTTATTCACTGGTGTTATTCCCACACTTTGTAATTTTGGGTTTTAGCTCCAACATTAGTTTTCCTTGTGAGATTTACTAGTATGGGTAACATTCAAGGTCACTATCTGAGCATCGCCAGCTATTAAGCTTTTTAGGTCATCGTTCAAAAAGCGAAAGCCTTGAAAGCAATACGAATCAAGGTTCCAAGCCTGCCTGCAAAAAAGTTCCAAAACCGCAGGCAAGGTCAACAATAAACTAACGCTATGCAGTATTAGCTGATACCAGTCGATCTAATACAATCACTAAGCCAATCCTTTAATCCCTGCTAAAAAAAGGCAGGGGTTGATAATTTTGTTGAAGACATAAGGGTAATTTAGCAGATGTTATGAGTATCTATATAAAGAAAAGGTATTTTCTTTTTATTTTGTGATATACTCATTTTACAATTTCTTCATGATTGGTTTTTATCATCACCAAAACATAAGAGAAAATGCCTGAAAGCTAGATAAACGAAACATCTTACTTGATGTAACTACAATATCTTAGTTGATATAACTGCAATATATTAGTTGAGATATTAGTTGAGATATTAGTTGAGATATTAGTTGAGATATTAGTTGAGATAACTGCTGCCTTCATTAAGAAGGAGCTTCATCGTGGGTAAGAAGGTGGATTATAACCGGATAACCGTGCAATTATTCAAGCACTATTGTCTGTCTACAGTCCGCCTACACTTTGTCTACAGTTAACCCGCCCTAAATTTTGGGATGTAGAGGTATGCTTTCTACTGGTGGTCAAGGATAGCGTAGAGAAAGTTGTCGTACCATCTACCTTTAATTAACTCTTTCTCCCGCAGATGACCTTCACAACGCATACCAATTTTTTCTAATACCCTTACAGAAGCAAGATTCTCCGCAACACACCAAGACCAGATACGATGCATTCCCAGTTCTGCAAAGCCAAACTTTAAAATGGCCTGTGCTGCTTCTGTTGCATAACCTTGTCCCCAATACTGAGTGTTTAGTTCATAGCCGATATTTGCTTCCCGCATTTCCGGGTCATTTACACGGATACCACAATTGCCAATAAGCTGATTTTCTTCTTTGAGGATAATAGCTAACTGAAATTTTGTCCGTGGTTGCTCTTTTTGCTGATTAATAAACATCTGGATAAACTCGCAAACATCCTTCTCTGTGCGGTGCGTCCAGTAGTTATAACACAAATACAAAGGATCAGATTGATAGGTAAAAACCGCTTGCCAGTCTGCCTCTATAAAGTCACGCATTAGCAAGCGGTGTGTTTCTAAGATCATGTTTTTTATTTATGCGCTTAGTGCAGACAATCAAACAGTTTATGCAGCCAAACAAGCCACGAAAATCTTAGGCAACTTCTACCACATCTACGTTAGCTAGTGAAATGTTTAAGTTGCCCGATCAATTTTTTGCACTTCTTCATCAGATAGTTTCACATTGATAGCACGTACCGAATCTTCAATGCTGGAAACCTTGCTAGCACCGGGAATTGGTAAAATAGCAGGTGACTTGGAACGCAACCACGCCAAGACGATATTATACACCGACACGCCTTTTTCTTTAGCTAACTGAGCGATCGCAGAAATATCTTGCAAGTCCTGATGGCGACGCCTACCACCAAAGGGACTCCAAGGTAAAAAAGTCAATCCTTGCTGTTCGCAATACTTCAATACGCCGTCATTTTCTGGCTGTCGTTGCCAAGGGCTGTATTGATTCTGCACCGAGATAATATCTACCACATCCCGCGATCGCTTAATTTGTTCAACGGAAAAATTAGAAACTCCCACAAACCGAATCAAACCAGCCTCCACTGCTTCTTTAACTGGTGTCAGGGATTCTTCAATGGTGTAATTAGTATCGGGAGAATGGTATTGCCAAACATCGATAGGTTTAGTACCGCCCAACGCCTCAAAACTGACTCGAATTGTTTCGCGCAAATGTTCTGGGTTGCCGTTGCTTGTCCAGTTGCCATCGGGACGCATCAACCCGCCCTTGGTTGCTACAATTACCTGGCTAATATCGCCTTTATAACTACTAAGTCCCTTGTGAATTAGCCGCTCATTATGGTGCTTATCTGACTCATCTTTGCAGTAAGCATCGGCAGTGTCAATAAATGTAATACCCAAATCCAAAGCCCGATGAATAACTTCGATTGATTGCGATTCAGGAGGGCGATTATAAATTGACATGGGCATACCACCCAAACCGATCGCACTCACAAAGATACCAGTTTTTCCTAGCTGTTTGGTTTCCATGATTCTAGCTGTAGCTTTCTGCCCCAATTATCTATCAGTTAGTTATTCATGATAAATCCTCCCTAGTACTTAGACTTGAGGATAATTGAATGTAATTCTTTAAGATCCCCGACTTCTTTGAGAAGTCGGGGATCTTAGTCTCTCGATTTTCACAACTCATTTAAAATTGCTATAGATTAAAATAGTGGTGAAATAAAAATTTAGTCTTTCGCTGTTAACTGTAGTTAATTATACATTTACTAAAATTATGCCTATTAGCGATCGAGTACGTTTAATATCATCCACACTATCTTCGTTAACTTTTTCAGAGTTACAATCGTTGAAAGAAGAAATTGCTTCTACTCAAAAATCTCAAAGACCTTTAGGTATTTGGAAAGGAAAGGTAGAAATATCAGATAATTTTCATAAAACCTCAAATGACATTATTTCTGAATTTGGTATAGAAGAATAATGGATTTGTTGCTTGATACTTGTGCTTTAATATGTTGCTTGAGGATAACCATGATGATTTAATAAAAGTCATTATTAATTAATGACATTTACGCCCTTAAAACGGACATAGATATCATTAATTAATTAATTGCGTTGGCTAAATTATTTGCTCTAAATTTATTAGAAAATTTAGAAATTTAATTAATAGCCCTCTATGGTATAACCAGCAGATTGAACTATCTGTTTAATTGACTCTTCAGAAGCCGCAGATTCTACAGTTACAGTTTTAGTATCAACGTTCACATCTACTTTGGCATCAGATTCCATAGTCTGAATAGATTTAGTGATTTTCTTGGCGCAATCATCACCTTTAATATTCGGAACTTTCAATTTAATCGCCATTACTTACCTCATTAAGTAAACTGGAATTTACATTTAATAAATATAATATCGAGTTTAAGAGTGAGCGCACATCTTACTCTAGTTAGGGAATTTAGTCTGACAGAAATAGTAATCAATAATAGGTATACCTAAATCATTATTGACAAATTCTTTAGCAAGTAAAACAGAACAAAATGCCAAAATATCCAAAATATATAAAGTGATTTCTGAAAATACACTTAGTACTACTAACCTATAAAAAGCCGCTTTTTAGTTTATTCTGAAGACTCCACAAGACAATTGCTGTTTGATATAGTTGTTCTCGCAGCACTACCCGATGGTACAAGCGTCTATGCGTAAGTCACGAAACCTTTTTATCTGTAGTTTTTAATTTATTGTATACTTAAGCTGTTTTACTCAACTTTTAGAGTACATATAAATCTAAAAAACAGCTATCTTGCGGCATAGATATACTGTGAGCTTCGCAACAAAGACCTTCAGTGACACAATTATGAAAGGAGTGTTGGACGCTGCTAATTTGGGTATTGATGATAGAGACTGCTTCACATTGCCAATGGGAACGATTGCTGAAATATGCCATTAGTGGAAGTGCGATCGCTAGGCGTAGGTTACTTTGCCATAGGGGTGGCTTATTTCCGCCGTGCTGTACTAGTCAAATACAAATACCCACTTTGTCAGTTTGTCTAATTAAGATATGTTTGGTAAATAAAATAAGTAGCCTACATCATCGGCTGTTATTCCACACTTGACATAAAGCATTGTGAGTGCAAAACGTCTGCCAGAAACCATTGCCCATGTCAGAATTACCCGCCAATCCTGGCAACATGGCTTCCTTGAGGGCGAAGTGAGTGCGGGTGAGTTTGAGTGGCATTTCCAGTGGCATTTTCGCCGGGGAGAACTTGCCGTCAAGCCTTCCCAAGGTCGCGCTTTAATCAAAGAACCCCTGGGTCGATTCTTGGAGCAACAAGATTACCAGCTAGAGCCTGGAGGAGACTATGATTTTACGATTCGAGCGGAACTTTAAAAGTTAGGAGAGACGCGATTAATCGCGTCTGTACAGGAGTTAACGATCTAAGTCCTCACTCCTGACTGCTTAGTGTTGATTCTGTGAGGCGGTTTAAGTATCTTTCGATTAAAAGGATGGCAACAATGTCATCTATGGGTCTTGGTGGCTGTCGTAGACCGTGTGGCAATAGCTTGATTAGCCCTTTTGGGGGATACATTTGCCAATAGCGATCGCGTGCCTCTAAGGTTGTATAGCGCTCATCCACTAAAATAATACTCAGGGGTTCTGTCAATTCTTGATATAATTTCTGTCTCCACTCTTTGGCTGTAGTTTGGTCGCCCATGACCATCAAAGAGATCGGAAACCTTTGACGCAGTGTCTCAATGGTAGCGATCGCCTCTTTTGCTAGCAAGACTTGATGATAATACAGTTGCCGATCCAGTCCCATCACCGCTAAACCACACTTATCTCGACCTGGATCAAATCCCAAAATGACTGGTTGCGTTGGTGAAAATTCACGGAAATTCATAATAAATTAAAAATTAAAAATTAACAATGTTCTCTTAGCATTTGTTAGATAAAAATGCAACTACAGCAAATATTTTGGCTGTTGTTCAATATGTTTAAATCTTACTAATAACAGTGTGCAAATAATTTTTTAAGTACTAAAAATAATTTTTCCGTTGACTATTGCCACTAATTTTACTCTCAAGGGCCCGGCTGTATAAGTGTCCTCTGCTGCGATCGCTTTGATCTCCAAGGGTTGATTATACTGTCTTAGTTGGCTGACAAAGCGCAGAAAAGTCCCCTCTACTTGCACATCTTCGACAATTCCGGCGTTACGGGCCCGAAATTGGGAAGCAGAAATCAGTATTTCTAGGCGCTGCTGTAACTGATAAGATGTCATGATTTTTGAATCAGCAGTAGTCGTGGCTAGCACTGCGCCTCCCGAAAAAACCAGTTGATTCCGGGCTGTATCGGCGAAAAATTCTATCTGCTTTTCTCCCCTAACGTAATTACCAGCCGAGAAAATTCGCATAACGTATTCTTGACCATCGCCAATCTGCTTGCTTAGTTGATCGATCCTATCCTGGGTCACGCGCAGTAGCTCTACATTTGCCGGATTTGCACCAGGCTCGCTTAATCCGAGGTTGGCGTTGCGATTGGCTTCTTGTAAAAGTTGTACCACTGCCTGACGAGCAGCAGCAGGTTGAGTAACACGAATCACAGCAGCAGATAGAACTTGACCGCGAACTAAGGCCAGCTTACCCAAACGCAGGTCGCGGTAGGACTGATAATATTTTTCCAGTCTGGCAACTTCCTGTTCTAGTTCCTCCTGCTGTGCTTCCAATTCTTTGAGGCGCGATTCCCGTGTGGCAATTACTTGCTCTCGCGCTGTAATTTCTACATTACGCTTTTGAATTAGTTGATCCAGCTGGGAAATCTTTTGATCGCGTTGTTCTATGGCTTCTTGACGGTTAGCAAGTTCGCGATCGCGTTTTTCAATTGCTGTTTTGGCTTCGTCAATGGCTTTTTTCGCTTCTGCATATAGTCTTTGACGTTCTGTCTTCAGTAGTTCAACTGCCGCCTGTAGCTCCTTTCTCTGATTAGAAACGCTTTGCAACTCAGCTATGGCTTTTTGGTACTGAGTTACAACTTGTCCTAGCTGACCTTGAGTGCGTTGGAGTTGAGTTTGGGTTTGGGCTTGTTGACTAATTGTGCGGTTTAGCTGGGCTTGGGTTTCCCTCTGTTTGGCATTTGCCGCTTGCAATGATTTATTAATTGCCTGCAAGTCTTGTTGTGCTTTTGCTTGGGCAATTTTTGCTTGGTTTAGCTCACCCTCTACCTGACTTTTCTGAGTTTCTGCGGTTTTTAGCTGTTCCCGCTTCTGTCTGAGGTCTGTTTGAATATCTTCTAACTCAAAGACTCCTTTTCGCAAGCCTTCGTCGGCAGCGAATAAAATCCCTAAAGTTGATGCTGAAATTAAACCACCAGTAAAAATTGTTACTAGTACAGCAGTATTTTTCGGACGGAGCTTAAAAAGTGAGAGGCGGGCTTTGCCAACTCGTGTGCCGATGCGATCGCCCACGGTGGCAATTACGCCTCCCAGAATCAAAATTGCTGCGATGAGGATGTATCCGGTGGTCATTTTTAGCTACCGAAATCCTTCCAGATACAGCCTACTACTTTTAAGCATTGTCTGGAAAGAAGTGGAAATTGGCAATAGCTGAAATTATGCAATTTTAGATTTACCTCTAGCTATTAGTGTCATTTTTCAAAATACAACACGCGCCGATTCCCCTTTCTCCAATTGTTTTTATGTGAATTGCCTACTTAAGGTAACAGGTTTATGCACAGTAATCTTCTTTTTGTGGATAGAAATCATCTTTTTCTCACGCAAATCTCCTAGTAGCCTAGTAACAGTAACACGAGTTGAACCAATTGCTTCTGCGATCGCTTGATGAGATAACTTCAGATCAATTGTGATCCCATCTGCACAAGGAACACCAAAATCTCGACAAAGAATTAACAAAAAACTCACCAATCTAGAACCCATATCTCGGTGAGCAAGAGTTTCAATCATCATCTCTGTCTGTAAAATGCGCGAAGACAGACCTCGCAGCATTAACATTGATAATTCGGGATTTTCCTTGAGTGCTAGCTCCACTTGTTCAATTGGTGCCGACAGTAATTCCACAGGAGTAAATGCAACCGCATGGTAAAACCGATCCGACTTATTTCCTGTCAGCAATGACAATACACCAAAAACACTATTTTCCCGCAGCAACGCTACCGTTATTTCCTCTCCTGCCTCGTACACCCTGGAAAGTTTAACAGCACCTTTCAAAAGAAAATAAACTCGTTCGGCAGGATCGCCAGGAAAAAAGATCGTTTTATTGCGTTCAAACGTTTCCACAACTGGCGGAAACGCCCCGGTCGCCATCTGACGAAATACATTTGCTAGGGCTTTATCTTGTGTCACGATCATCTCCCTTCCCCTACCCAATGCCGGAAAAACAAAAACTGATTACCTAAGAATACACCTGAAAAATGAATAAAGCACCGTCAACCTTTCTGTACTTTCCTATACTCCAACTAATCTCTTCATAACTCTTTGTTTATAATGATACATAATTGTTGATCCTTTCAGCTACTAATTGTTGATAAGTAGTTCCAATAGCTGTATTCAAAAGGTTTTTTGAAGAACAAATAAAGATATCTTGAGAATATCTTTATAAAAAATCAAGATTTTTCTCACAGAAAACACCCTTATCAATATTCATTTTTGTAAATCCTGTATAAAACAAAGACAAAACGTGCCTCAGATTCTAGTATGCTCCTAATGATCGATCGCATTAACAATTTTTATGCTAAATTTGACCGGAAAAAATGCCCTTGTTACAGGTATTGCCAATAACCGCTCGATCGCTTGGGGCATCGCCCAACAGCTGCACAAAGCCGGAGCAAACCTGGGTATTACCTACCTGCCGGATGAACGCGGCAAGATGGAGAAAAAAGTCGCGGAGTTGGTAGAACCCCTCAACCCCAGCTTATTTCTTCCCTGTAATGTCCAAGATGACGAACAAATTAAATCTACCTTTGAGACAATCCGCGAAAAGTGGGGAAAGCTAGATATCCTCATCCATTGTCTAGCCTTTGCCAGCAAAGACGATTTAACTGGAGATTTTAGCCAAACCTCTCGTTCTGGCTTCAACACCGCCTTAGAAATCAGTACCTACTCACTAGTGCAGTTAAGTGGTGCAGCGAAACCCTTGATGACAGAGGGAGGTAGTATCGTCACCTTGACGTATTTAGGTGGTGTCAGAGCAATCCCCAACTACAACGTTATGGGAATTGCCAAGGCGGGGTTAGAAATGAGTGTGCGTTACCTGGCTGCTGAACTAGGGCCGCAAAATATCCGCGTCAATGCCATCTCCGCAGGCCCCATCCGCACTTTGGCATCTTCAGCAGTCGGTGGAATTTTGGATATGATTCATCATGTAGAAGAAGTAGCTCCCCTACGACGCACCGTCACTCAGCTAGAAGTGGGCAACGCTGCGGCTTTCTTATGTAGTGATTTGTCCAGTGGGATTACCGGACAAATTCTATATGTAGATGCAGGATATGAAATTATGGGAATGTGACGCGATAAAGTTAGGAGTGAGAAAGTTAGGAGTTAGAAGTGAGGAGTTAAGAGTTAAAAAAACTCATAACTCATAGTTTTTAATTCCTAACTCATAACTCCTAACTTTTAACTCTTTCCACTCCCCATGCAAACAACCAATCGCCAAGTTAATTCAAACTACGATCGCTTAACCGAAATCCCTCGGATTGCCACTGTTCACCGCACCACTGGTGAAACTAATGTGCAAGTTACAATCAACCTGGATGGGACAGGAAAATGCACAGCAGCAACAGGCATTCCGTTTTTGAATCACATGTTGCATCAAATTGCCTCCCACGGGCTGATTGATATCGATGTCCAAGCCAAAGGAGACTGGGAAATTGATGACCATCACACCAACGAAGATGTAGGCATTACTTTAGGGCAAGCTTTTAACCAAGCACTAGGCGACAGAAAAGGTATTGTCCGCTTTGGTAATTTTCTTGCACCACTGGACGAAGCCTTAGTTCAAGTAGCGCTAGACTTTTCTGGACGACCTCACCTCAGCTACGGCTTGCAAATTCCTACCCAGCGTGTAGGAACATACGACACCCAGTTAGTACGAGAATTTTTCGTGGCTTTGGTGAACCATAGCCAAATGACACTGCACATTCGGCAACTGGATGGCATTAATTCCCATCACATCATTGAAGCGACATTTAAAGCCTTTGCAAGAGCAACACGGCTGGCGGTAGAAATTGACCCCCGACGTGCTGGTTTAATTCCCAGTTCTAAGGGAGTTTTATGATATTGGGCATTGGTCATTTGTCATTTGTCATTAATTATCCTCCCCTACTTCCCCTGCTCCCATGCTTCTTCGCCAGTCCTCAATCCTCAATTCCCGATAATTGACACACAGCTTGGTGATGGTTATTATCAGCCTACCGGGTAATTTTTAATTAATACCAAGCTGATAAATAGTGATTTAACCGAGATGAAGTCTGTTGCTGATGACCCTGATTATCAACTTAATACGACCGACATTCCGCCAGTAGTCCTAACTTCTGAGTTGCGAAAAGTCTATCGCACCGGTTTTTGGCTAAATCAAAAAGTCGTATCTCTCAAAAACTGTTCTTTAACGGTTTACAAAGGCGAAACCTTTGGGTTGCTGGGCCCTAATGGTGCTGGTAAAACCACCCTTTTAAAATTATTGTTGGGAATTATTCATCCCACCTCTGGACGAGGATCGTTGTTGGGTAAACCCATAGGCGATCGCACTGTTAAGCAACATATCGGCTATCTACCAGAAAATCCCTATTTGTATGACTATCTCACTGGCTGGGAATTTTTACAGCTAGCTGCTGGGCTATTCCAAATCCCCCAAAGCATCCAACGCCAACGCATTCCCCAACTGCTGGAATTAGTGGGTTTATCCCAAGCCGATGCCCGTAAAAAGCTGCTGCGTCGCTATTCTAAAGGAATGCTACAGCGTGTTGGTATGGCACAGGCGCTAATTAACGAGCCAGATTTAGTTTTTCTAGATGAACCGATGTCCGGGCTTGATCCGGTGGGACGCTACCAAATGCGGGAAATTATTCTGGCGCTCAAAGCCGCCGGTAAGACGATTTTTTTCAATAGTCATGTTCTTAGTGAAGTAGAACAGATTTGCGATCGCATTGCCATCCTCGCTCAAGGTGAACTAATTTGCTCTGGTTCCCTCAATGAACTCTTAGGCGGAACAAACACATATCACGTCAAAGGTCAAGGTGGTGACTGGGAAATTCTCAAAAAATGGATACCCACTCTCATATTTGAGCCTGATGGTTCCTGGCACGGTACACTACAAGATGATTATTATGATTTTCTTGCGAGTCTTCGTCTCATGGAAGGTAAAATTATCGCCATGAACTTGTCACGTAACTCCCTAGAAGAATTTTTTATTCAACAAATCCAAAGAAAAAACAACTCATTAAATTAGTCTTGTTGTCAAATAGCAAATTGTCGGCTGGCTTGAAGAACAAAACCCAAACTCTGCCTTTTTGAGTTTTATTTACCCAATACAACCCACAAAAAATAAAATTTCGACATATTTATCAAGGTTATTTGTATTTACAGCAGATTTCAAGGAAAGTGAGGTACACAACGATTCATCTGTTACCCAGGTATAAAACGTGTTTTACTCCTGAATTCTGAATTCTGAATTCTGCTGTATTTAATGAACTTGTTCCTAACTTTAGTGGTACCTTACTACTCATCGAAGATTTTAAATGTCATCAAATTAACGGCTCTTGCGCTACTTTTATGGTAAAAGTTAAAATAATTTAAATTTCATGCCTAT
>NZ_JABXKI010000369.1 GCF_017115095.1 Nostoc sp. NMS4
CGATAACGATCGCCGTTATAACCGCGATAACGATCGCCGTTATAACCGCGATAATAATCGCCGTTATGACCGCGACAATAATCGCCGCTATGACCGCGACAATAATCGCCGCTATGACCGCGACAATAATCGTCGTTACGACCGCGACAATAATCGTCGTTACGACCGCGACAATAATCGCCGCTATGAGCGTGAAAATAACCTTCGCAACATTCGTTTTCGCTATGAACGCGATCGCGACTGGGGTCGTGGTTAATCTCTGTGCCTATTTATTAAGCTTAGTCCCAAGCGAACTGAGCATTAATTCTACTTGGCGGTAAGACTAGACACAATCTTTTTTTCACTCATTTCAATATCTGACTTTTCATTCTTATCTAGAAAACCTCGCTTCTATTCCCTAGTAAGCAAGCTTGCTCAGGGATTAGGTTTAGCATTAGCTTTTCTATAGGATGTGAAAAGTCAGATTTTTATTAACTCAAGAATTTACCCTAAGCCTATAAGTCAATACGCTTGGGTTAGCGCCAAAAATCTGGAGTAGCGCGGCAAGCTTAAAATATTGGGTAACAAGGACACAAATCATGGCGATATTGATTTCTCTGGCAATAATTCTGATATTTCTTCACTTCCAACGACATTATCAGAATCCCCAGATTTAGAAAAACCATCTGCCACATCTTTGATAAAACCAGCTACAGGTACTGCGACTAGTAAACCCAACACTCCGCCAACATTAGTGCCGACAAGCAAAGCAATTAACACCCATATTGGCCTGATGCCAGTAAATTTACCTAACAAGCGGGGTGCGATCGCCTGATCAATTAACTGATCGATGACTACAGCTACCGCCAAAACCTTCACTGCTAGCCAAAAGTCGTGTGTAGCTATGATAAAAGTGATTACAATCAGACTGACGACATCACCAAAGGGAATTAAGCTCAAAACCCCAACTCCCAAACCGAAGAGTAAACCAAACTGGACTTGAAAACCTAAAAACAATAATGTTACTGAAACACCCATCATAAAAGCCAAAGTTATCTGACCAATCAAGTAATTTTGGAAGTTTTGCTGAATAGACTGGCTTACCTTCTGGGCAAAATTTCCCGGTAACTTCTTAAATATTCCCTGCCAAATTCTTGGGCCGTCTAACAACAGGTAAAAAGTCAATACTACTGTGATTAATGACTCAGAAACACTATCAATAGTATCTATAATAATACTTAAAAGTTTATCTGAAACAAACTCTAATTCATTAGGTAACTTGTTAGTTATTTGTGTTAACAACTGACTTAGATTCACATTTAAATTGTGCCTAAAAAACCAATCATTTACGATTTTAAGTTTTTCTTCGCTAGAATCAATCCATTGAGGAAAAACTTTAACCATCTCATTAAATTGCTCCAAAACAATGGGTACTAAAGTAATACCTAGAGCAACAACAATTACCAATGCTAATATAAAAACTAACGCTACTGCATAACTGCGTTTAACTCCCCCCTGTTGGAGAATCGAAACAGGATAGTTTAAAACAAATGCAAGTAAAGTAGCCAGCACAAGAATTGTTACGACAGGTTGAAAATTTTTAACCAGTAAAAGTACTAGCCAACCATTGAGAAACACTAGAGGGAATAGCAGCGTAAAAATTAACCATCTAAGTAGTTGATTCAGTGAGAAATTCATAATTAATTTAAAAATCCAAATTATTCTAGTTAATAGTGTGACGGTTGGAGAGACGCGATAAATCGCCGTCTCTACAGAAAATTTATTCGTCAATTATTTCTTGACAGACTACTAGATTCAGCCTGGGAATTAAATATGCTTAAGGAGAAGTAGATAATCAAAATCTTCTCCTATTGCCCATTTCCTATTACTAACTTTCAGCAAAAGCTAAAAATTGCTCCTCATTTATTCGCCCTGCTTGATAGAGAGTATTAGTAATTTCCGAAATAGTTAAAACTGCATGACTGCGATAACCATTTTGCTGTAACCTATCTTTCACCCCCTGTTCATGATCGATAAATACCACAATATCATTAACCTTTAATCCTGCTGATTCCAATTTTCCTGCCCCTTCCATGACACTTTTACCACTGATGAGAATATCATCAACCACCACAACTGTTTCACCAGGATGAAAATTACCCTCAATTACTCTCCGAGTTCCGTGTGCTTTCACTTCTTTACGCGGGAAAATCATTGGACAATGAAGGCGCAAAGCTAAACCAGTTGCAGTAGGTAAAGAACCGTAGGGAATACCTGCTAACCTATCAAAATTGAGGTTTTTCAAAATATCCTCATAGGCTGTGAGAACTTGATTAAAAACTTGGGGATTGGAAATAATTTTGCGTAAGTCAACGTAATAAGGAAATATCGCTCCTGATGCTTGGACAAAGCTGCCAAACATAATACAGTCAATGTCATAAAGTTGTAAAATCAAATCTTGGTGGGGATGCTGATTTAGTAAACATACATCAGGAAACCACACAGAACAAGTAGAGTTTTCATAAATAATTTCAGTTTTTACTTGATTAATTTCTGCGCGTAGAGATTGGACTTCCTCAGATAATTGTGTGTTTCCCAACATATCTTGAGGAACAGGAATCAGCAAACCATCACCGTTAGTATTCAAGCCAGCTTCTAAAATTTGCTTTAAATTTTGACCCTCCCCCCAGATGCTACGCGCCATAATAATTCGTTCGGGTGCAACTGCTCGAATAAGTGCTAAAACTTCAGGATTTGTAGTTCCTACTTCCAAACCCAGTTGTTCTGGAGTTCCCCAAGTTTTTGATTCTTTTACTACCTGTAAATAAAGAGGTGATTCGTTTGTAGGATATTGCTGTATAGCTTCTGCACCTCGATTAGAAGTACAGCATAAAATAAACACCGCTTTACCCTGATAGACTAAAAAAGGTGCGACATGATCTTGTCCTGTATAAGGGCTGAGAGTGATTGCATCTACTTGCCATTCTGTAAACACAGTCCGGGCAAAGATGGTACTAGTATTTAAGTCGCTGTGTTTGGCATCTAAAATAACTGGGATATGGGCTGGGATAGCTGCTAAAATTTTGTACAGCAGTTCTAAACCAGGAATACCTAACGCTTCGTAGAAACCAAGTGTCGGTTTATAAGCACAAACGAAATCAGAAGTTTCCGCAATAATGAATTGTAACCACTTTTCCAAACCAGCGATGAGTTCTTCAGATTCGTAACGTACAGGCATCATCTCTGGATTGGGATCTAGTCCTACAAATAGTAAGCTTTGATTACGTAAGATATTCCCATTCAATTTATCAAAAAAGTTCATTTTTTTATTTAAAAAAGGATTGTCGATTAAAACATTGATTCTGTTAATTCAGTACCACCAGCTTTCTGTCCTAATCGATAGTGAATCACTACAAATAAGATGACCATCGGCACTGAGGCAAAGTGAACAATTCGCAATGCTTGCCAACTGCCAAAGAAATCCACAATCCCAGGAAATTGAGCCGGTTTATACATTCCTATTCCTGTAAATAATGCCAGCAGCAAGATAGGAATAATTGCTGTATAAGCAATCCGATGCCAAGCATAAATTAGACGTTGGGAATTTTGACTTTTTTGTAATGCTTTGAAGTCATTAGCACCGACAAACCGATGTCGCCAGCGCCGGGTAATTAAAACGTAAATTCCATACCACAACAGATTCAGCGAGAATAGCCACATTGCTGCAAAATGCCAGTGTCTACCTCCTGCAAGCCAACCTCCTAAAGTAAATATCGGCGGAATGTGCAAACCTGCACGTCCACCAAAAACAGGGTTGGCGTTGTAAATTTGTAGTCCACTGGTGAGCATGATAAA
>NZ_JABXKI010000349.1 GCF_017115095.1 Nostoc sp. NMS4
GAGTGTGTTGTTTTTGAAAAGACTAATCGCGTTTCACAAAATGTTGAAAATAAATCCTTGAGAAGGTTCGCAGCATCAACTTTGCAAGACCATTCAGTATCTGAAATTTTCTGAATCTTGATATCTTTAGGTAAATACATACCTTCTTGCTTTTTTTTATTGAGCCATTCCTCAACCTCTTCGTTAGTGAGAGGTTGTTCCCGACATTCATCATCTTCATTGATGATATTCACTATTGCATCTGTATGAAGCAGATAATTTTCATACATTCGCCGAGGCAAAAATTTAACTGGTCTTTTGCTTCTTTTCTGCAAATCTAAAAGTTTATTTTCTGATTTCCCTTCGCTATCGAACAAAAATCCAATTGCAGGTGGAAATAAACTTGTTCCTCCACTCAGCTTATCGTAGATATCAAATATTAATTCTGCTCGTTTGCCATCCAAGTCACCAGTATTTTTGACAGCAAGAATACTTGTACCTTCTAAAAGCTTTTTTGCAATATTCTCTAGTATCAATGGGAAACATCGCTCTTCTGTTGGACCTTCCACCCAAAGAATATTATCCGCCCCAAAAACATCAGACAAGCTTACTCCTACTTCAGCCAAAAGAGAACGTTGCTCTTTCGTCTGTTTTGCATCTATTTCTAATCCTTTGGTTTCGCAATCTTCATATTTGAGCATCACTATTTTAGAAGGATTTGCAGCAGAAATGATGGTGGGTAAATGAGTTGCAATAATATATTGATGCTGAATAAAATCTTTTTTTAATATTTCGATAAGTTTTTTTGCTGCTCCTGGATGTAAAAATGATTGTGGTTCATCGATAATAATAGTTCGTGCTTCTTGCGAATTTATCACAACATATAAAATAGCTAAAACTTGACCAATTCCTGTTCCAGAAGCTGATAGTGAAATAGCCAAGTCTTGCCTTTCAGTTTCAGGATCTACATTCCATACCATAATTTCAACTTGTTGGGGTCTGGATTCAACAGTAATTCTTTTTATTTGTGGAAAAATAACTGAAACAAGATTATTAAGCCTTTCAAACCGCTTGGGATTTTTTCCTTGCAAACTATTAAGAACTTCAGCTAAATTAGATGCGTTTGGTTGGAGTTCAGAATTATTTCCAAAAGCACAGCTTCCGACATTGAATCTTTCTGCATGAAATCTATAAATTAGGTTATAGGAAATATTTAATAATTTACCAACAATTGTATCTGTTATCGGTACAGATGTTTGCTGATATAAATCTATAATATCTTCAGAGGTTCGTTTTATATTAATAGATGGGTATCGATTTGCATTAGATTCCGTTAATTGTGGCTCATATAGCCCAAATGTTAGTTCACTATTTTTTACGTCAATTCGCTCATGATAATTTACGCTAAAAAGTGATAAATTAAGTTTTACTAAATTTGATGTTTCTAACCATTTTTTAAATAAATTTATTCCTGCCTGCGGATTTACTAGAGCATGATTTAAGTTTTGACTCTGAGGAGACAAAATTAAAACTGGAAGCAAAAGTCCATTCATCAACGAGTAAAATTCGTGTTGAGTAAAAGTTAAGGTAATATTTGCTTTTGATTTAGGATCAATATATGAAGAATTGCTTGGTAATGTTTTGATACTTCGATGCGGTATATCATGAAAATTAAGCGTGAGTGCTTCGAGTAGTGCCGTTTTTCCTACGTTATTTTGTCCAACAATTATATTAATACCTGGTGTAAATTCCAATAAACCAGAGTTGAAAAAAGATTTATAATTGAAAAGTTGAAATTTGGAAAGGTACATAAATATTAGCTTCAGAGGGTCAAATCAAGTGTTAAAAAAACTTTTTCAAGAAGCGTATAGCGATAATATTTACGTAAGCTTGATGGAACATATAGGAATCCGGTTTGATTTCTGAAAAAAATTAAGTATTTGTAGGGTGCGTTATGACTTTAGTCTAACGCACCAAACCCTTGAAAATGGTGCGTTACGCTTCGCGATAACACACCCTACGTGTTGTTCAAAAATCAAATAGTAATCCTATAGAGGATTTAGGGTTATAGGCAATAATTAGTATAATACTAGCTGACTAGTACCTCTTATGGTTTGACAATCTGCCGTCTTCTCACAAACGACCCTTCTTGAGAATCTCTGCGTGAGAGTCACTGCGGCATGTAAAAATAAGGCGTCGCCATTCTCATAAATAGTTCTTGAATCAGCGATGGAGCAAAAACCCCTCCAGGTGAGGTTTACGATTGCACATAAGACAAAATGGCTCTTTCGTTAACCCACTCCCCTTAACTTGCGATCGCAGCATTAATTTTTGGCAGATGACACCCTTTTGGTAGTACTTTAGCTTGTTTACTGTTTGGGGCTACAGAAGCTTTGCAACTGCGAATTCAGGCATTAGGGGCAAATATACCTTACCAATTTTTAGTAATGCTACCTTATGCGATCGCTTTATTGGCATTAGTGGGTAAATTGGGAAAATCTACACCCCCGAAAGCTTTAGGTACTCCCTACTTTGAAGAAAATCGCCACTTACACAAAAAACGTTCGTTCGACGAATATTTTTGACCACTGATCTAACGGGGGACAAGTGATATCACCTTTCAACCATCTGTCAAAAGTTATCTCAATCACCACTACTAAGAATTTTTTGTTGTTGATAACGCAGTTTAAATTGCTGTTGTTGGATTTTATGATCCACAATTGGGTCAGGATAACCAACAGCATGACGTTCTAAAGGTGGAATTTTACCAGTAACTAAATATTCTGTATCTACAGACCGCAATTCTGATACCCATTGCCGAATATATTCTCCATCTGGATCGAATTTTTGTGTTTGACTGGCTGGGTTGAAAATCCGCACAGGTTTCGGGTCCATACCACTCGAAGCACTCCATTGCCAACCGCCATTATTAGCAGATAAATCACCATCAATCAACTTCTGCATAAAATATTTTTCTCCCAATTGGGGATTAATTAGCAAGTCTTTGGTGAGGAAACTAGCAACAATCATTCGACAACGGTTGTGCATCCAGCCACTTTCGTTTAACTGACGCATTGCTGCATCTACAATAGGATAGCCAGTTCTTCCGTCACACCAAGCTTGGAAATGTTCTTCGTTAGTTTCCCAAGGAAAGTCCTTAAAGGTGTCGCGGAAAGCACCATCAGCTAATTCGGGGAAGTTATACATTGCGTGTTGATAAAACTCCCGCCAAGCTAATTCCTGTTGCCATGTGCGGATATTAATTGCTGTTTCCTCACTGCGGCTATTTTCTAATGCTTCAATAGTGGCTTGCCAAACGGTGCGAATGCCAATTACGCCAAATTTTAAAGCTGCACTCAGTTGTGATGTTCCATCAACTGCGGGGAAATTTCGCTGTTCTTGGTATTCAGTAATAGCTTTATTAGTAAATTCTTCTAATCGTTCTTGCGCCGCGACCTCTCCCGGTGAAATAATTAATTGTTCATCCCAAATAAACCCTAAATCTTTCGCTGAAGGTAATGCGATCGCACCTGCAAGTTTTGCAATTTCCTGTTCAGCTTCCGTTAATCCCTCAACATTTTGCAGCGTTTCGACAGGTTGAGCCTTCGGTTTAGTAATCCAATTTTTCCAGAAGGGCGTGTAAACCGTGTAACGACTGTTACCACCCGTGCGGATTTCATCTGGAGAGTTGAGAATTTGATCCCAGTTTTGGTTAAGAAACTCAATGCCTTTTTCTTTGAGGGCATTTATAATGGTGCGATCGCGTTCTTGTGAATAAGGTTCTACATCCCAATTCCAAAAAACAGCTTT
>NZ_JABXKI010000288.1:0-2205 GCF_017115095.1 Nostoc sp. NMS4
TAACTCCTAACTCCTAACTCCTAACTCCTAACTCAGCACTCTAACGCCCAATACCCCATGCCCCAACTTTATTTCCCCATCCCTAATTGTTGAGCTTTTTGGTAAACTTTACCCTCAGTTAATAAAGAAGGTGCAATCACAACTTCTACCTGTTGCATTTCTTTAATATTTTTCACTCCTAAAGTACCCATGCTGGTCTTTAAGGCTCCTAAAAGATTGTGAGTGCCATCATCTAGTGCTGCTGGGCCAATGAGTATTTGCTCTAGGCTACCAGTGGTGGCAACGCGAATGCGAGTGCCACGGGGCAAGACTGGGCTAGGAGTCGCCATACCCCAATGATAACCTCGTCCTGGGGCTTCTGCGGCTCTGGCAAAGGGGGAGCCAATCATTACACCATCAGCACCACAGGCGATGCATTTGCAAATGTCGCCACCGGTGATTAAACCGCCATCAGCAATAATGGGGATATAGTTGCCAGTTTCGTTGTAGTAATCATCTCGTGCGGCGGCACAATCTGCGATCGCAGTTGCCTGTGGCACACCTACACCCAACACCCCACGAGAAGTACAAGCCGCACCAGGCCCAATTCCCACCAGTACCCCAGCCGCCCCAGCTTTCAACAAATTCAACGTGACTTCGTAAGTCACGCAATTCCCCAACACCACGGGGATGGGCATGGAACGGCAAAATTCTGCTAAATCAAGTGGTACTAAAGATTCTGGTGACAGATGTGCAGTCGAAACTACCGTAGCTTGGACAAAAAATAAATCTGCCCCAGCTTTTGCCACCGCCTCACCGTATTTACTTGCACCGGCTGGAGTCGCACTCACTGCGGCAATGCCACCTTGTTGTTTAATTTCCTGAATACGTTGTTCAATTAATTCCGGCTTTATTGGTTCGGCATAGAGTTCTTGCATTAAGGCAACAAATTCATCTTTCCCCACAGAGGCAATCCGATCTAATATTGGCTCTGGGTCAGCATAGCGAGTTTGAATACCCTCTAAATTGAGGACACCTAATGCTCCTAACTGTGACAAACGTACAGCCATACGAACATCTACTACGCCATCCATAGCACTAGCAATTATCGGGATTTCTCGCTCAATATTGCCAATACGCCACTTAGTATCTGCCAAACTGGGGTCTAGTGTTCTATTACCAGGGGCTAGAGCAATTTCATCTATTCCGTAAGCTCTGCGAGCTGTTTTTCCCCGCCCAAGTTGAATTTCCACGCTTTAACTTTACTCAAATCTGTTTAAGCTAGGGTATCAAATTGTGGGGAAATTTGGGGCGTTTTTTTCCCGAACCATATACGTGACTAATGACGGCTGTCATTAGTCATTTGGCTTTTGACCAATTCAAAATTCAAAATTAGTTTGATTTACCGTTTATTTTTAGCGGCATCCACACCAGTGTAACCAGTTGCTAACCAAATTATGGCTCTAGCGCCATCACGAATCGATTTTTCGATAGATTCAGGGGGTTTTTCCGAAGGAACTGGCACTGGTTTTAAATAAATACCCCGACTACCCAAAATAATTTCACCGATGACACAAGCCCGACGCATGTGAAAGTCTGAAGTAATCAAATAAACGCTCTTGATACCGCGAGCGTGCAAATCATCTACTAATGTGGTAAAATTAGTAACTGTATCTACTGCTTCATAATCCAAGTGTAAACGTTGAGGATCGACACCAGCTTTGGTAAACACTCGTTGGGTGAATGTACGTGGACTGCCGCCTGTAATCCAAATCGGTATATTTGGATGCTCACGAACGAATTTTGCTGTAAACTTCTCTCGCTCTAAATGTCTCGTTGAACCACCCAACACTACAACTGCTTGCGGCTGTACAAATTGGTTTTGTACTTCTTTGTATCCCCACCAGATGATTATTGGTAGGACAAAAGCCATAAAACGAAAATATTTACGTCTAAAGAGTAGCTTATTCAAGGCTCAATAACTTAATTTAATTAGTCCAAAATTTTCTCTAACTAGAAGAAAAAACAATTGATAGTAGAGTAGCAAACTTCGCAAGAATCTGCCCAAATTTATATTTGGTTGATTTTTGTGTAACAGCGCGATTAAGCGTGTTTGGAGTTTTTCTCTAATTGATGGATTATCCTAACCGATATCAGACAATTCATCAAAGGGTTTTAACCACTTTTTTATATAGCACTTCTCAATTGTATGGAATACAGGAGCCA
>NZ_JABXKI010000288.1:2506-3765 GCF_017115095.1 Nostoc sp. NMS4
AATTGTCTGAAGATAACGGGACTGGTGCGACTTGAACGCACGACCTGACGCTTAGGAGGCGTCCGCTCTATCCAACTGAGCTACAACCCCAACTGCGAAGCATATATAATTATAGCAGTATTTTTAGCGAGACTGCCAAAAACTATCCCAAGAGCCGCCGCCTACTTCTAAACCACAAAGAAAACTTTCTGCTTTTAGGATTATTTTCGATTTTCTCCCATTTAATTCTCGTAACTCTAAATTTAGTTTTCCTTGCATAGTGTCTCGGCAACAATATCTTAAACCTTCTGCTGTCGGCGCACGTAGAGGTGTACCAGGTAGATGGGTGGTTCCTGTCAATTCGATTTCATAATTTGAGTTACTAGCTTTCATTTGCCATCTGCCCCAAGGCTGAATTTCCCACTCTACTTGTGAATTCCAGGGAACAAATTCATAAAACTTGCCTTGATAGTGCAGTCCAATCATCGCTACAGATTCCATCCACCACAGCACACCCCGTCGTCCGCCGCCAGCAGTTAATGCTAAGTCGGGTTCGCCTTCAAAGCAATTACAATTTATCCAAAACCATTTTTGCGGAAAAGCACCACCCCAATTTTTCTCGCCGTAGGCTGGGGCGTTGGTGAATTCGTAGATTTTGCCATTCCAGTCAATCTTACCGGTGGCTAGACCGTGAGCCATCAAAATTTGCCATCCAGGTTCAAAAATCTGCAAGAATGATACCCAGCCAGCCGTTGATTGCTGAATGCTATTTTGATTGCCCCAACCGTATACTGGTTGAATTTCATACTGCCAACGACAATAATTATTAGTGGCGCGATCGCTAATTATTCCCTGATTCAAGGTGGCAGTAGCTTGATATCCTTCTTGCACATGATACTCAAACTCTGCTGGTAGAAGGTATAGAGGAGAAACTTGCAAATTAGTTTTACCCCAATGACCTAAACCCAAAACATCCCGACTACCCCAAAATTTGTTGACATCAGGAAAAGTACGGCATAAATACTCATCATCCGGGCCGAGGATTTGGGCTGCACCGCCACTGTAAGGTTTACCGCCGATGGGATCTTCAATGGAGTACATAAAGGCGAATGTTTGCCCAATTTCCGGTAACGTGACGCGGTAATACCAGCCTTCAAAGAAGCGGCGACTACTACCATCCCAGTGATAACCAGAATGGGGCGTTTGGCTTGATTGGAGAAAATTTAGGGGAATAGTTAACATAGATTTAGATAGTTGCCGATTTTTTCAGTATGCGCGAT